>NZ_RZPQ01000402.1:0-5338 GCF_003999135.1 Mesorhizobium sp. M7A.F.Ca.CA.004.06.1.1
GCATAAGGCCGGTGACCTTGCGGATCATCACGGAGCGCTCATCCTCGTTTTCGAGGTTGCGCAGGATCTCGGCGACGCCAAAGACGCCGACCGCCACCGCAACGAAATTCAACCCGTCGGCATATTCCCGGATTCCAAGCGTGAAGCGCGGCGTGCCGGTGTAGATGTCGGTGCCGACAATGCCGAGCAGAAGGCCGAGCACGACCATGGCCAGCGCCTTGACGATAGAGCCGTGGGCGAGTGCGACGGACGAAACCAAGCCGACGATCATCAGCGAAAAATACTCGGCCGCGCCGAATTTCAGCGCGATCGCCGTCAGCGGCGGGGCAAAGATGGCGACGAGGAACGTCGACACCGTGCCGGCAAAGAACGAGCCGATGGCCGCGATCGCGAGGGCCGCTCCGGCGCGGCCGTTCCTGGCCATCTGGTAGCCGTCGATCGCGGTGACGGCGGACGAGGATTCGCCCGGCATGTTGATGAGAATGGCGGTGGTCGAGCCGCCATATTGCGCACCGTAATAGATGCCGGCGAGCATGATGAGGGAGGAGACCGGATCGCCGATCTGGAAGGTGATGGGCAGAAGCATGGCGATGGTCGCGGTGGCGCCGATGCCGGGCAGGACGCCGATCAGCGTGCCGAGAAGGACGCCGATCAGGCAGAAACCGAGGTTGGTCAACGACGTCGCCGTCGAAAAGCCGAGCGCGAGGTTGTCGAGGAGATCCATGCTCATCGCCTCACGATGCCGACCCTGGGGCCAGCCACGGGCCGAAGCGGCGGAACGGCAGGCCGAGCGCGTAGCTGAAGACGAGGAAGGCAAACAACGTCAGACCGGCCGACAGCACGAGCGCGGTCAATGGCTTCATGCGGCGGCTGGCAAACGACGCGATCAGCGCCGTCAGGAAGATCGACGGGATGAATCCGAGGCCGCGCACTGTCAGGCCGAAGAAGATCGGAGCAGGCAGGATGAGCAGCATGCCGCGCCACGCAATGTGCCCGATCGCTTCGCCCTCGACGCGTACGGCCTGGACGAGAATGACCGCGCCAAGCAGGATCAGCACGATCGCCAGGACCAGCGGAAAATAGCCTGGCCCCATGCGCAAGGCGGTGCCGATTTCGAGACCGAGCGATTGCAGCGCGAACCATGCGCCGAAACCGATGAACAGGGCGGCGCACAGGCCGTTGGCCCTGTCGATCGCGAAAGGTTTCATGATGGTTCTCCAAGCCCGCACTGGGGTAGCGATGCCGAGCGGAATAGGGGCGCTGGTGGCGCCCCTATTCAAACCTCAGTCGGCGTACTGGCCGGCGGCTTCGATGATCGGCTTCCAGCGCGCGATCTCGCTTTCCAGCTTGGCCTTCAGTGCGGCGGGCGTGGCATCGGCCTCGAGCGACGGCTTGGTGCCGAGTTCGGCGAAGCGGGCGGCGACGTTCTGGTCCTTCAGCGCGACCTGCAGCGATTTCGACAGGCGTTCGGTGATCTCGGCCGGCGTGCCCTTGGGTGCATAGAGACCATGCCAGATGCCGACCTGCACATCGGGAAGGCCGCCTTCCACCGCCGTCGGCACGTCCTTCAGCACATCGAGGCGTTCCGGCGAGGTGACGGCATAGGCCTTGATGGTGCCGCCCTGGATCTGCTTGGTGGTGTTGGTCGTCTGGTCGCACATGATGTCGACCTGGCCGCCGAGGAGATCGGTCATGGCCGGGCCGGTGCCCTTGTAGGGCACGGTGACCAGCGGCGTCTTGATGGCGCTCATGAACAGCATGCCGCATAGATGCGAGGCCGCACCGATGCCGGCATTGGCGACGGTTATGGAATCCTTGTTGGCCTTGGCGTACTCCACCAGCCCCTTGAGGTCGGTGGGCTCCAGGTCCTTGCGGCCGACGATGGTCATCGGCACCTCGGTGACGAGGCCGACATATTCGAAGGCGTTCAGCGTGTCGTAGGCGAGCTTTCTGTACAGCGTCGCACTTGTCGCCATGCCGATATGATGGAGCAGCAGCGTATAACCGTCCGGCTCGGCGTTGGCGACGCGGCCGGCACCCAGCGTGCCGCCGGCGCCGCCGACATTTTCGACGATGACCTGCTGGCCGAGATCCTTCGACATCGCTTCGGCGACGAGGCGCGTGACCGTGTCGGTCGGGCCGCCGGCTGCAAACGGCACCACAACGGTGATGGTGCGTTCAGGATAGGTCTGCGCGCCGGCAGTGAACCCATAAAGCGCGACGGCCGCAGCAGCAGCCAGAGTGGTGACAAATCTTCTCATCGTGATCTCCTCCCAATACGTAAATCTCCAACCGCTGCGCGGGGTCCTCTCAACACCCTGCAGATGGAGCAACAACTAGCGCAAATTAACAGATTGCAACCGGACTCAAACGGCAAACTGCTGATGGGCGCCATCCTAATAGCCGTAGCCACGCGCCATCGCCGCGGCGAAGACCGGGATGAGCAGGAAGATGAAAGCTTCGGCGCGGATGTAGGTCTTCACGGACGCAAGCTCGGCCGCCGGCACCTGAAACGAGGCATTGCCGCTCGCCTGCCTGCTCCAGGATATGAAGCGGACGGTCGGGATGATCGACAGCAGGCCGACCACGACGAACGCCGCTATCTTGGCCCAGAACACCCAATTGTGGACGTAGAATTCCCAGCCCTTGAGGCCATAGAAGACGCGGCCGATGCCGACGACGATGATCAGCGTGGCAATGATGCCGTAATGGCGGTCGATGCCGGCGAGCCTCTTGAGCGTTGCAGCGCCCAGATCGCCGCGGATCAGGACGAATTCGGCGCCGATGATTCCCGCCAGCGAAAACACCAGCAGATGATGGAAGATCGCAAGCACAAGATCGGTGGTGTCCATGCTCTTTCCCTGGGGTTTGACGGCACCGCCCAGCGCCTGAAAAAAGGTCGCGCTGGCAGGTGTTGAATCAGCCTGCCGTGAAAAATAGCACCGTCGCGCAAAATTCCCATAGCGGTGGCTGGATGATGGGCCGTGTTGCCCTGGCCCCTTGCGCAGCACCGGCGATTTGCTAAGCGCTGACGATCCGTGCGAGGCAGATCCCATGAACAAACCACAAGCGACCAGCGCTCCTGTCATCGAAACGAAGCGAACCATCCTGCGGGCACACCGGCTGGACGATTTCGACACCTATGCCGCGATGTGGACGGATCCCGTCGTCACCCGCTTCATCGGCGGCAAACCGCGCACGCGCGAAGAAAGCTGGATGCGCTTCCTGCGTCACGCCGGCCTGTGGTCGCTGCTCGGCTATGGCTTCTGGGCGATCGAGGAGAAGGCGACCGGACGCTTCATCGGCGAGGCCGGGTTTCACGACCTGAAGCGCGACATGGAACCATCGATCGAAGGCATTCCCGAGGCCGGGTGGGCGCTGGTTCCGGCCGTGCACGGGGCGGGCTTCGCCACCGAGGTGGTTGGCCGCATCCTGGCGTGGAGCGAAGAGATTTTCGGGCGCGAGAAGACCGTCTGTATCATCGATCCGGAAAACGGCGCGTCGCTGAGGGTGGCTGCGAAGTGCGGTTACCGGGAAGTGGTGAAGACCACCTATCACGACACTCCGACCATCCTGCTGGCGCGGTGACCTGAGCCGCGGGCTGACAGCTGCCGGCGCCGGCATGATGGCGCCTGTCGCCAGCAATGATGACGAGGCGGGCCGCGCCAAGAACCGCTGTGGCCTGGTCAAATTGACTTGAGCGGGGCTTCCAACGAGGACGTGTTCTACGGCATGGCGTCCGCTGCCAGGCTTGCCCGCTCGAGCATGGAGGCGTCCTCGCCGAAGGCGCGGGTGGCGCGGGCCGCCGCCTCGAGCAGCGGACGCTTCATGCGCTGCAGAAATGCCGCGTCGACGCGCGTGCTGGGTCCAGCCAGGGTCAAGGCGCCGAGCAGGACGCCTCCCGGGCCGAACACCGGCGCCGACACGCCCCCCGTCTCAGGGTCCCGGTCGCCCACGGCGAGGCAGTTGCAGGTCTCGCGGATGGTCTCGTACGGTTCGCCCTGCTGGCCCGAAAACGCTGCGAGCACGCGGCCTCCCGAGCCGAGCAGCAAAGGCAATACGTCGCCTTCGCGTATCGTGTAGCGGATCGGGTGCTTGGATTCGACGCGGTAAAGACAGGTGCGGACATCGCCCGAGCGAACATAGAAGGCAACGCTCTCCCAGCTTCGCTCGGAAAGATCGCGCATGATCGGCAGCAGGATATCGACCGCCACGACCGAACGCTGGTAGAGCGCACCGAGCCGAAAGGTCGCGGGTCCGACGCGGTAGCGTCCATTGTCGAGGCGCTCGAGCAATCGTCCGCGCATGAGGGAATTCGCAAGCCGCAGGATGGTGCTCTTGTAGAGGCCGGTGCGCGCCGCGATTTCGGCCAGGCTGAGCGACCGGTCATCCGTGGTGAAGGCATCGAGGATGGCAATGGCCCGATCAAGCGCGGCAACACCGTCCGCCGAGGTGCGATCTATTTCCCCATCTGCCGATTTGCTTGGCGAGTCCATGGTGGTTCCAGTTTGAAGAAAGCCGAGCGACGCGACTCTGTCGCGCCGCCAAATCGTTCTGTCCAGTAGAATATCGTTTCCGTTGACAGAACTCCGTAACATCTGCTTGAAATCGATGACGGGTCTGGATGCAGGCGCGTTTTGGCGGGCACCGGAGGAGGTGTCGTGATTTGGAGGAATCCCCATGCTGAACAGACGCAGATTTTTGATGAGCACCGCAGCCGTGGGTGCCGGGCTGATGACGTCGCATCTTTCTCCCGCTTACGCCGAAGGCGCGCCCCAGATACAGCTCTTCGTGCCTGCCGCACCGGGTGGCGGCTGGGACCAGACGGCGCGCACGATCGACCAGGTGCTGCGCAGTGAAAAGCTGATCTCGGGTTCGCAGATCACCAATGTCGGCGGCGCCGGCGGCACTGTCGGGCTGCCGCAATTCATCAGCCAGTGGAACGGCAAAGGCAATTCCCTGATGGTTGCCGGCATGGTCATGGTCGGCGCCATCATTGCCAACAAGGCCGCGAACAATCTGACGCAAGTCACCCCGATCGCCCGCCTCACCGGCGAGTTCGAGGCCCTGGTCGTGCCGGCGGAGTCACCGTTCAAGACGGCCGCTGATTTCGTCGCCGCGCTCAAGGCCGATCCGACAAAGGTTCCCGTCGCCGGCGGCTCCGCCGGCGGCTCGGATCACATCTTGTTCGGCTTGATTGCCAAGACGGTCGGCGTGCCGGCGACAAACCTGTCCTACGTGCCGTTCGCCGGCGGCGGTGAGGCGTTGTCGGCGCTGCTCGGCAACCAGGTCGCGGCCGGCATCTCCGGCTTTGGCGAGTTCTCCGAGCAGGTCAAGG
>NZ_RZPQ01000403.1:0-5336 GCF_003999135.1 Mesorhizobium sp. M7A.F.Ca.CA.004.06.1.1
GTCCAGCATCGGCCGCGAGGCGGCCGATGCTGGACAGCGGGCTTTTCCCCGGCATCACCAACCTGCTCGCTTCGGAAGCGCAGTTCAGTGACGTCATCCATGCCGATCTCTACTCGGACTGTCACGTCATCCCGGTCGGAACCGCCGATCCGGTTCGTGCCATGCGTGCCGCCGACCGGCTGCCGATCATCATGCAGTCGCTGACGACAGCCTACGACCTGGTCGTGGTCGAGTGCGGACCGGCCGACGCACAAGGCATCGGCCGCCTGACCGGCGATGCCACCGAGGTCTTTCTCTCCATGCTGGAGGCCGACGATGAGGTGACGCAGGCTGCGGTCAAGCTGATCGAGAACGGCTACCCCGACCTGACGCTGGTGACGCCGCTCGGCCACGAACCGCCCGGCAATCCGGTGCCGAGAAGGCGCACTGCCGCTGCCTGAGGGGAGCCCCGGATCGCCGGCGGGGCCGTTCTGCGGTTCGCCCGATCTATCCCAGTTCAAGCGTCGTTACGCCGAACACCCTTCGCAGGTCCAATTCCGGGGCAGGCCCCTTGTACATGCGCGTGGTGGTGAAGGTCGGCGCAAAGCCGGCCGCATCGAGCGCAGTTATGAAGCCGGCGTTATCGGCGGGGACGTCGATGTGCAGCTCGCCGCCCTCGCAGGCACCGGCCAGCCCCTCCAGGAGTTGCAAAGCGATCTCCGTGTCGTCGGCAAACAGCGGGCCGATCTTGAAGCCGGATCGACAGCGGCGCGCCACGCCAAAACCGGTCACGCCGCGCGAACCGATCGCCGCTAGCCCATGATGCGGCTCCTGCAGCCATCGCTTCAGAAAGGTGCCTCGGGGCGCCGGAAAGCAATGGGCGTCATAGGCGACGATGCCGGACAGGAGCTGCGTCGTAATCATCCGCAACCCATCGGCCCTGACCGGCTGGCCTGCCATGCGCCCGGTGAAGCGGATGGTCTCATAGGCCGGCGCGAAGCCCTTGCGCCGGTAATTGGCCTGCTGCTCGGCGACGCCGTCGAGGCCGACAGTCCGGCCCGAGAGCCTTTTCATGCCGGCGTCCCACACGGCCTTGCCGTAGCTCATGCCGCGCATGTCAGGCCGGCAGATGTAGAGGCCGATGAAACCGAATTCGCTTCCATAGGCCACGGCCGAAATTGCCGCGACCATGTCGTCGCCGACAAAGGCGCCGATGAAGCCTTCGGGGTCCGCGGCCTGGAACATCGCCGGGTCTTCATGACCTGGGTTCCAGCCTTCCGCGGCCGCCCAGTCGACGAGAAGCGCCAGTTCCTGCAGGGACAGTGTGCGGATGATCGGCTTCATGGCGTCAGCTATCTTCTTCCGCGGGCGCTGCCTGGCCGGCGGCTTTGCGGCGCAGCACTTTGGTCAGCTTCCAGATCGTCGGGCTGTTCTTGACGAAGGCCTTCAGCCGTGCGCCTTGCCGAAGCGTCAGCGCCAGCATGCGGCCCTTCACGGTCAAGGGGACCAGCACTTCGAAATGCCGCGTTTCGATATCGCACCACAGCCGCTTGTAAGGCTCATCTCCGACCGAAAAGTCATAGACCTCGAAACCGGTCTCGCAGGCTTCCTGGATGTTGTCGAAGAACAGGAAGTCGCCGGGGCTGGCGTGCCCAAGATCGTCCTCGGCGATCGCTCCGAATTCGCAGATCAGGCGTTTGCCCAAGCGGCTTGAACCGGTGATGGCGCGCAGCTTGCCGGCAACCTCGAGCCCGTGCAGCACGAAGGAAGGCCTGTCCTCGGCAAGCGCCTGCATGAACAGCGCGCGGAAGAAGCCGCGTACCTGTGCGTCGCCAAAAACATTGGCGATGCCCATCTTGCGGAAGCGGAGTTCCTTCATCTCGAAGAAGGCGTCGAGCAGCCTGCCCACCTCGTCGGGGGTGCGGGCCCCGATGCGCCGATAGCTGCCTACGGCCTCGAATTTCCGGATCTGCGACCGGTGCTTCTTGCGTTTGCGTTTGCCGCTGGCGCGGGAAAGCAGCGCATCGAAGCCGCCGGCGAGATCGACGGCCAGCGACAGGTTGGGGCTGGAAAAATGCTCAAGCGATGCGAGCGGATTGGCGACGCCGTCGAGATCGGGCAGCAACCGCTCGAGCGCGACCAGATCGATGTCCGGGCGTGCCTTGGCGATGGCCGCCAGCACCGATCGGAGGGCCGGTATATCCGCTTTGGCCAGCCAGTTCGGGTCCGCGGCGACGAAGTTGCCGTTGGCGTGGCGCCCACCCATGAAGCGGGCGATCCGGAACGGCCCCCTGGCGGCAACCTCCAGCGCCAGCGAGAAAACCGGTTTGCCCTCGGCACTCAGCGTCGCGACGAGCAGGTCCGGTCGTGTCTCGGTCGCCCAGTTCTGGACCCAGGCAGCACTCTGCGCCGGCCCAAACAGGGCCGAGCGGCAGAACTCGGCATAGGCCGCGAGTCCGTCCGTGGACGCCACTGAAATCGACAGGCCGGCATGGTCCCGTGGCAAGGCGCGCGACGATGCCTCGGTCGCCGCAAGCCGATTGCCGTCAAATGACGCGGTTGCGTCAACCATACCTCAATCCTTAGGACGTATTGATCGCGATTTGGGGGTTCGCATAGGCGCATTCCGTGCTTGGATCAGCCTAGGCGCAAAAGGTGAATGAATGATCGACGGCGGGGAGGCAATCCGGAAACTGGCGCTGAACGTCGCCCGCTATACCGGCCTTGCACCGCTGGCCAAGCCGTTCATCGGCGGCATCGGCGCCATCCTGATGCTGCACCGTGTTACCGCGACGCCGGAAAAGCCGGACAGCGTCAACCGGCATCTGAATATCGCGCCCGGCTTCCTTGACGCCATGATCGCCGACATGAAGGCGCATGGCTATGCCTTCGTCTCCATGGACGAAGCCGTTGAGCGCATCAAGGCAGGCGGCAAGGGCGGTCAGTTTGCCACCATCACCGCCGACGACGCCTATCGCGACAACATGGTCGAGGCGCTGCCGGTGTTGGAGAAGCATGGCGCGCCGATCACCATCTATGTCGCACCCGGGCTGATCAACGGCACAGCAGACCTGTGGTGGGACGTTGTCGAGGACATCGTCAACGCGCGCGATACCTTGACGCTGACGCGGCCGAATGGTCCGCTGGCGATCGATTGCTCGACCCCCGCGAAGAAGCTGCAGGCCAATGCACGCCTGCACGCCTATCTCACCTCGGAAATCCGCGAGGAGGACCTGCAGGCCGTGTTGCGTGACCTGGCTCGCGCAAACGGCATCGACGCCGACGGCCCACGCTTGCGCACATTGATGAGCTGGGATGAAATCCGTCGCATCGCCGCGCATCCGCTGGTGACGATCGGCGCCCATACGATCAACCACAGCAATCTGAAGCGGCTCTCCGAAGCCGATGCCCGGCACGAGGTTGGCGCCGTGCGCGCCATGTTGCAGGCCGAACTGGGCGAAATGCCCCGCCATTTCGCTTATCCCTATGGCTATGCCAGCGCTGTCGGCTGCCGCGAAGTGGGTTTTGCCCGCGATGCAGGCTATATCTCCGCCGTGACGACGCGCCACGGCGTGCTGCGCGCCGAGCATGCCGGGTTCCTGCACGCCTTGCCGCGCATTTCCGTCAACGGCCGCTACCAGAGCCTCGCCCACATCCGCACCATGCTGTCGGGCGTGACGACGCCGCTCGCCAACGCCGGCAAGATGGTTGTCACCATCTAACGCTGGCGGTTTCGCCTAGCGCTTGGCCCTCGGCTCCAGCATCAACCATTTGATGATGCCCATCGCCGGCAGCACCCACAGCAGGCCGCTGAGCAGGAAGAACAGGAAATGCACCCACGGACCCGACTCCGACAGCCGGGCGACCGCGAAGATCGATGCGACCAGCGCATAGATGATGACCAGCGCCACCAGCAGAAACATTCCGATCAGCTTTTTCAGGCGCAGGGGCATGGCTGGTCTCCTGATCGAGCATGCCGGAATTCGCACAAGAGGCCTGGCAGGCTCATGGGGTATCGGCCTCGCATAGGCCTTGAGGCGAGACTGTGCAACCGGTGAGACGCGGCGCGACGGCGTGCCGCGCCGTATGGTCTTGCCAGCACGGGTGCGATGGTCCACCAATCCGCCAAATCAACCTGCCGGGACAAGATCATGGCTGCCATATCAGCTGCCGCGCCATACGTCGCCCGCGACCGCGACCTGCATAACCGGGCGCTGCTGCGCGGCTGGCTCTATGTGGTGCTTCTGGTGCTGTTTGCGCTGGTGCTGGTCGGCGGCGCCACCAGGCTCACCGATTCCGGCCTGTCGATTACGCAGTGGAAGCCGATCCACGGCGTGATCCCGCCGCTCAACGATGCCGAGTGGCAAGAGGAATTCCAGCTCTATCAGCAGATCCCGCAATATGCCGAGCTCAACAAGGGCATGAGCATCGAGGCGTTCAAGTCGATCTTCTGGTGGGAATGGGCGCACCGCATCCTGGCGCGCAGCGTCGGCCTGGTCTTTGCCCTGCCGCTGCTGTTCTTCTGGGCGACGCGCCGCATCGAGCGCGGCCTGGGAGCGAAGCTGGTGGGCATTCTCCTGCTCGGCGGCCTGCAAGGCGCCATCGGCTGGTGGATGGTGGCTTCAGGATTGGTCGACCGGGTCTCCGTCAGCCAGTACCGGCTGGCGACCCACTTGACACTCGCCGCGCTGATCTTCACCGCCACCATGGTGGTCGCGCGAGGATTGGCGCCGCATTCCGAACCCGCCGCCGATCGGTCGACGCAGAGGCTGGCCGGCTTCATCGTGCTGCTGGCGCTGATCCAGATCTATCTCGGCGGCCTGGTAGCCGGGCTCGATGCGGGCCTGAGCTACAACACCTGGCCGTTGATGGACGGCAAGATCATCCCTGGCGATCTGCTGATCCTCGAGCCGGCATGGCGCAACTTCTTCGAGAGCCCGAAGACGGTGCAGTTCGTCCATCGGCTTGGCGCCTACACGGTTTTCGTCGTGGCCTTGTGGCACATGATCGCCACGCGCCGGCGGCTGCCTGAAACAACGCATGCGCGGCGCGCGACGCTGCTGTTTCTACTGGTGCTGGTCCAAGCTTCGATCGGTATCGGCACGCTGCTGATGCATGTGCCGCTGCATTTGGCGCTGACCCATCAGGGATTTGCGCTCGTCGTCCTGGGGTTTGCAGCCGCCCATTGGCGCGGCACCAAGGGTGCTTGTCCCTTGCCGGCGGGAATAGCGCTCAGGGGCTGATCTTGAGCTGATCTACCGGGTCCGGATCAGAAGCTTGCCCGTACCGCCCGGATCGCCTTGACGACCGACAATTCGCGGTTCTCCTCGACCGCATTGTCGTCCTCATGATGCCAT
>NZ_RZPQ01000404.1:0-5321 GCF_003999135.1 Mesorhizobium sp. M7A.F.Ca.CA.004.06.1.1
ATGTGCAGCTTGCCCGGCAAAGGCCGGATGCGCACGATCGCCTGCAGGGTATAACCGAGCGCCAGCGGATCGATCTCGACAGTGAACGCTCGGATGACGCCGCGCTCCTCGAGCCGTCGCAGCCGCTCCGAAACGCTTGGCGACGACAGCCCGACCTGGGCGGCCAGTTCCTTCAGCGAGGTCCGTGCATCCTTGACCAGGATTTCAAGGAGATTTCGGTCGAGATCGTCCAGCATCTTTTTCTTTCCCCGATAGTTTGGAGTTTTCTCCTAATATAATTAGGCCAACCGGCCATACGCCCTTTCCAATCAGATGGAAAGCTTCGCGGCAGCATGAGATTATGGCGGCTCAACCGATATGGAGGTTTGTTGTGAACGAAACGGTGCGCGGCACGGTCGAAATGTCAGCCGCAATGGCCATCCTGGGAACGATCGGATGGTTCGTCGTCCTGTCCGGCCAGCCGATCATGGATGTGGTGTTCTGGCGTTGCGCTTTCGGTGCGCTGACGCTGCTCATCATCTGCGCCGGGCTGGGATTGCTGCGCAACAGGCTGTCGCTGCGCATCATCGGCATCGCCGCGCTCGGCGGCGTCGCCATCGTCGTCAACTGGCTGCTGCTGTTCAGCGCATTCTCGCGCGCGTCGATCTCGATCGCCACCGCTGTCTACAACACGCAGCCTTTCATGCTGGTCGGCTTCGGTGCGCTTTTCTTCGCCGAGCGGCTGACCCTGACCAAGCTGACCTGGCTGGCCATCGCCTTCGCCGGCATGGTTCTGATCGTGCAGTCGGCTCCCGATGCCGGCGATATCGGCACGGATTATTTCACCGGCATCGTCATGGCGTTGGGCGCGGCTTTCTTCTGGGCCGTCGCCGCCATCGTCACCAAGAAGCTCAAGGGCACGCCGCCGCACCTCATCGCGCTGATCCAGGTCTGCGTCGGCGTCGTCATGCTGGCGCCTTTCGCCAATCTTGCAGAGCTTCCGGCCGATGCCTGGAGCTGGACCATGCTGGCGACGCTCGGCATCGTCCATACCGGCCTGATGTACATACTGATGTACGGCGCCATCCAGAAGCTGCCGACGCATCTGCAGGGATCGCTGTCCTTCATCTATCCGGTCGTCGCCATCCTGGTCGATGTCGTCGCCTTCGGCCATCGGCTGCATCTGAGTCAGGTCGTCGGCGCCACCGCCATCCTGATCGCCGCCGCCGGCATGAATCTCGGCTGGACGCTGTGGAAGGGCAAACCGCCCGTGGCGAGCCCGCACCCGATCAAATGAAGCGCCCCGCCGGATGCCCGGCGGGTCAAACATCGCGATCCCGGCTGCCCGCCTGTTCAAAGCGGGCACTTTGCTCTATGCCGCAATCCAACCATCTTCGCCCGGCATAGGCGAAACGCGGGACCCGAAGAACCATGAATGAAGCAACGCCCCCCAATCGCTGTCGCATCGTGCTGATCGCGCCGTCCGGCGTGCCGGCGGCCCGTATTGTCGCGGCATTCGATGGCGGCGATGTCGCTTCGCTGATCCTGCCCGAGAACGGCATGGATGAAGCCTCCTTTCAGGCTTTCGCCGAACAGATCGTGCCGGCAGCGCAAGCCGCCGGCGTTGCTGTCATCATCGCCGGCGACACCCGCATAGCCGGCCGCGTCCAGGCCGACGGCATCCATGTCGAGGTCTCCAAGGCCGAACTTGCCGAGACGATCGAGCATTTCCAGGCAAAGATGATGGTCGGCACCGGCGGCGCCAAGACACGTGACGACGCGCTCGAGCTTGGCGAGACGCGGCCAGACTACATCTTCTTCGGCCGCTTCGGTTACGACAACAAGCCCGAACCGCACCCGCGCAACCTGTCGCTCGGCGCATGGTGGGCGGACATGATCCAGATCCCTTGCATCGTCATGGCCGGATCCGACATCGCCTCGGTCGAAGCGGTGGGCGCCACCGGCGCTGAATTCGTGGCGCTGTCGAGCGCCGTGTTTGCCGACGGCACCGATCCCAGGACAGCGGTCGCCACCGCCAACGCGCTGCTCGACGAGACCGCGCCGCGCTTCGAGGACTGAAATGTCCTCGGCGACGCTTCCCCTCCAGGCTCTGCTTGCGGTGCTGATGGTCCAGGCTGCCGCCGCGGAGACCATCCCCCTGCCGCAGCCCAAGCCGGAAATCGGCGTCCACACCGACAAGCCGATCGACAAGCCGTTGCCGCAGCCCGCTACCACGGCCGAGCCCGCGCCGCTGCCGTCGGCCGACACGGTCAATCCCGACCGCTTCGGCGCAAAACCCGCCGACGCGGCCTATGGCGCCTTCCAGCGCGGTCTCTACAAGACAGCTTACAATCTGGCATTGGTCCGGGCGCAAAACGGCGATCCGGCGGCGCAGACCTTGGTGGCCGAGATCCTGTCGCGGGGGCTCGGTGTGCCGGTCAATTCGGCGCAAGCGGCGAAATGGTACGCGCTGGCCGCCGAACAGGGTGTGCCGGAATCGCAGTTCCAGTATGCGCTGATGCTGCTCGACGGCCGCTACGTCAAAAAGGATGGAAAAGAGGCCTACGCCTTGATGCAGGCCGCCGCCGAAGCCGGCAACCGGCTGGCGCAATTCAATTTCGCGCAGATGCTGGTCCAGCAGGACCCCGGCGACGCCGGCATGGCCAAGGCGGTTTCCTACTATGAGCGCGCCGCCGCGACCGGCCTCGCGGACGCGCAATATGCAATGTCGCAGATCTACGCCAACGGTGTCGGTGGCAAGCCACGTGACGACGCCCAGGCAAGGCGCCTGCTGGCGCAGGCCGCAAGGCAGAACTACGACACCGCGCAGATCGATCTCGCCGCCTGGATGATCGAAGGCCGCGGCGGTGCGCGCGACCTGAAATCCGCCTTCGGCTGGATGAAGCAGGCGGCGGAGGGCGGCAATGTCGCCGCCCAGAACCGCCTGGCCAAGCTCTATATGCAAGGCATCGGCACTGATCCGGACCTTGTGCTTGCCGGCGCCTGGTACGTCGTCGCCCGCCGTGCCGGCCTCATCGACCCACAGATGGACGACTTCCTGCAGGGGCTGGACGACGACCAGACCAAGCAGGCGCTGCAGAAGGCCAACCGGCTGCCTTGACGGCGGTTCTCGCGGTCATCGCAAGTGTAACCTCGGCTCCCCTCGCCTGGCACCGACCTGCCCGCTCCCTTGCCTCTTCTGGCGATTTGTGGTCTTGGGAGCCCGAAATCGCTTTCCCAGCGAACATCCATACCGACGGCGTGGCCGTTGGCATCATTCCGGATCATCTCATCATGGCCAAGATCAATGGCAACGAAATCCGTCCCGGCTATGTCATCGAGCATGATGGCGGGCTTTGGGTGGCGGTCAGGACCAACACCGTCAAGCCCGGCAAGGGCGGCGCCTACAATCAGGTCGAACTGAAGAACCTCATCAACGGCACCAAGCTCAACGAGCGCTTCCGCTCGGCCGAGACCGTCGAACAGATCCGGCTCGACCTGAAGGATTTTTCCTTCCTTTACGCGCAGGAAGACGCACTGGTGTTCATGGACACCCAGAGCTACGAGCAGCTCGAATTGAACAAGGACTTCGTCGGCGATCGCGCCGCCTTCCTGCAGGACGGCATGATGGTGACGGTCCAGCTCTACGAAGAGCGGCCGATCGGCATTTCGCTGCCCGACTATGTGACGCTGACCATCACCGAGGCCGACCCGGTGGTGAAGGGTCAGACGGCGGCATCGTCCTACAAGCCGGCGATCCTGGAGAACGGCATCCGCGTCCTGGTGCCGCCCTTCATCGGCGCCGGCGAGCGCATCATCGTCGACACCAACGAAATCACTTACGTGCGCCGCGCCGACTGACGCATGTCGCCCAGAAGTGGCCGGGTTCCGGGTCACCGACATGCATCGAGGCAGAATTTAAAGCGCAGCACCGGGAAAAAGCACTATGGCACGCTCAGCCCTTCTCAACGTCATGGTCCAGGCCGCAATGAAGGCCGGCCGCTCGCTGTCGCGCGACTTCGGCGAGGTGCAGAACCTGCAGGTCTCGATGAAGGGCCCCGGCGATTATGTCAGCCAGGCCGACCGCAAGGCAGAGGACATCGTCTTTGCCGAATTGTCCAAGGCTCGGCCCGGCTATTCCTTCCTGATGGAAGAGCGCGGCGTGGTTGAAGGCGACGACGGCCAGCATCGCTGGATCGTCGACCCGCTCGACGGCACCACCAATTTCCTGCACGGCATTCCGCTCTTTGCCGTTTCGATCGCGCTGGAGCGCCAGGGCCAGATCGTCGCCGGCGTCATCTACAATCCGGCGATGGACGAACTCTACACCTGCGAACGCGGGGGCGGCGCCTTCATGAACGACCGCCGCTTGCGCGTCGCCGGCCGCATCAAGCTGGTCGACACCGTGATCGGCTGCGGCATGCCGCATCTCGGCCGCGGCCACCACGGCAATTTCCTGGTCGAACTGCGCAATGTCATGGCCGAGGTTTCCGGCGTCCGCCGCCTCGGCTCCGCATCGCTCGATCTCGCCTATGTCGCCGCCGGCCGCATGGATGGCTTCTGGGAAACCGGCCTGTCGGCCTGGGACATCGCCGCCGGGCTGCTTTTGATCCGCGAGGCGGGCGGCTTCGTCTCCGACATGGATGGCGGCCAGGACATGCTCGACAACGGCTCGGTCGTCGCCGGCAACGAGATCATCCAGCGCGCTTTGCTGAAGGTCGTGAAGAAGCCGCTCTCCTCCCGCTGACAGCCACGCCGCGCTGATGCGCCGCAGTCGCAAAACCGCAATGGAAGCTTGAAATACTGCCCGGCATGCGCCCAAATTGAAGGGCGCGGTGCAGGAACCCGGCTTAGTGAGAGACAACCAACCCTACCCCGATATCCCGTTCATCGGACGCTGGCACTATTCGCGTGCCGAGATGATCGCAGACGGTATCGTCCACGCGGTCGGCATCGTGCTGGCGATCGCGGCAGGGTCGGCACTGCTGGCGCTGGCGGCGTTTCGTGTCGGACCTGGCGAATACATCGCCGCCGCCTTCTACGTGGTTTCGCTGCTCACCGTGCTCTCGGTGTCGATGACCTACAATCTGTGGCCGGTGTCGTCGCCGGCAAAATGGGTGTTGCGGCGTTTCGACCACGCCGCGATCTATCTGCTGATCGCCGCGACCTATACGCCTTTCCTGGCGCAGCTCGAAGGCTCGCCGCTGGCGCGCTGGATGATCGTGCTGGTCTGGGCCGCGGCAGTGCTGGGTATTGCCATCAAGGTGTTCTTTCCCGGCCGTTTCGACCGGCTGGCGATCGGTTTCTATCTCGCCATCGGCTGGAGCGGCATCATCCTGGTC
>NZ_RZPQ01000405.1:0-5309 GCF_003999135.1 Mesorhizobium sp. M7A.F.Ca.CA.004.06.1.1
GACATGCTCGGGCCTGATACCGAATGTGACGGGGCCGGGAGCCGGAGGCTTGGCAAAGTCGTAAGTGCCGAGCGGGATCTTGATATCCTCGGCCGCGAACCGCCAGCCGCCGTCGGCGTCTTCCAGGCGGCCATCGACGAAGTTCATTGCGGGCGAGCCGAGGAAGCCGGCGACGAAACGGTTGACCGGCCTGTTATAGATGGTCTGCGGCGCATCGAGCTGCTGGATGACGCCGCCCTTCATCACCGCGATGCGGTCGGCCAGCGTCATCGCCTCGATCTGGTCGTGGGTGACGTAGATCATGGTGTTCTGCAGCTTGCGATGCAGCAGCTTGATCTCGACGCGCAGTTCGGCGCGCAGCTTGGCATCGAGATTGGACAGCGGCTCGTCGAACAGGAACACGTCGACATCGCGCACCAGCGCCCGTCCGATCGCGACGCGCTGGCGCTGGCCGCCGGAAAGGGCGGCCGGCTTACGCTGCAGCAGCGGTTCGATCTGCAGGATTTCAGCCGCCCGCGCGATCCGCTTGGCGATCTCTTCTCTTGGCGTGCCGGCGACACGCAGCCCGAAGGACAGGTTCTTCTCCACCGTCATTTGCGGATAGAGCGCATAGGACTGGAACACCATGCCGATGCCGCGGTCCTTGGGCTCTTCCCAGGTGACGTTCTTGCCCTTGATGAAGATGCGGCCCTCGGAAACGTCGAGCAGGCCGGCAATGCAGTTGAGCAAGGTCGACTTGCCGCAGCCGGACGGCCCGAGCAGCACGATGAACTCGCCATCGGCGACATCGAGATTGAGCGTCTCCAGGACGGTCACCGCACCGAAGTTCAGCGACAGGTCCTGGATCGAAACGCTGGTATCATTGGCTGCCGTCATCGCCGTCACCCCTTCACCGCGCCGGCGGCGATGCCGCGTACGAAAAGCTTGCCGGAAATGAAGTAGACGATGAGCGGCACAAGCCCGGTCAGGATGGTTGCGGCCATGTTGACGTTGTACTCCTTCACGCCTTGCACCGAATTGACGATGTTGTTGAGCTGCACCGTCATCGGATAGGTGTCGGGGCGGGTGTAGACGACGCCGAACAGGAAGTCGTTCCAGATGCCGGTCACCTGCAGGATGATGGCGACGACGAAGATCGGCAGCGACATCGGCAGCATGATGCGCAGGAAGATGCCCCAGAAGCCGGCGCCGTCGACGCGTGCCGCCCGGAACAGCTCCTCCGGCATCGAGGCGAAATAATTGCGGAACAGCAGCGTCAGGATCGGCATGCCGAAAATGGAATGGACAATCACCAGCCCGCTGAGGCTGCCATAGAGGCCGATTTCGCGCAGGATGATGACGATCGGATAGATCATCACCTGGTAGGGAATGAAGGCGCCGACGATCAGGATGATGAAGAACGTATCGGCGCCCTTGAAGCGCCAATTGGCCAGTGCATAACCATTCACCGAGGCGATGGCGATCGACAGCAGCACCGACGGCACGGTGATGCGCACCGAATTCCAGAAGCCGCGCGAGAGCCCGTCGCAGTTAAGGCCGGTGCAGGCCGTTGACCACGCCTTGACCCACGGCTCGAAGGTGATCTCAAGCGGCGGTGAGAAGATGTTGCCGAGCCGGATCTCCGGCATGCCCTTGAGCGAGGTGACGACCATGACATAGAGCGGCAAGAGGTAGTAGACCGCCATGACGAACAATGTGCCGTAGAGGAAGACGTTGCGGCGCGAAATCATGCGGCGCGGCTTTGGACCGTAGGGCCCTGCGATGTCCTGGCGCGCGCCGGCGGCAACGCTTGCTTGAGCGGTGATGTCTGCAATGCTCATTTGCGTCGCCCGAACTCGAGATAGGCCCAAGGCACGATGACGATCACCACCGAGAGCAGCATCATGGTCGAGGCGGCAAAACCCTGGCCGAGGTTCTGGGCGAAGAACATATAGTCGTAGACGTATTTGGCCGGCACTTCGGATGCGATGCCCGGGCCGCCGCTGGTCTGGGCCACGACCAGGTCATAAACCTTGACGATGCCGGAAGCGATGATGACGAGCGTGGTGATGAAGACCGGCCGCATCATCGGGATGACGATGAACAGATAGGTCTTCCACATCGGGATCCCATCCACCCGCGCCGCCTTCCAGATGTCCTCGTCGATACCGCGCAGGCCGGCCAGCATCAGGCACATGATGAGCCCGGTGCCTTGCCACAGCGCAGCGATCGATATGCCGTAGATGACGATGCTGGAATTATAGAGCGGGTCGAAGCTGAAGCTCGTCCAGCCTAAGTCCCGCACGACATGCTGGATGCCGAAATCCGGATTGAGCAACCACTGCCAGACCAGGCCGGTGACGATGAAGGAGAGCGCGAAAGGATAAAGGAAGATGGTGCGGAACGTGTCCTCGAAGCGGATCTTCTGATCGAGCAGCGCGGCAAGCAGAAAACCGATGACCAGCGAGAACACCAGCGAGATCGCGCCGTAGATCAACAGGTTCTCGATCGAGATCAGCCAGCGCGGCGCCGCCCACAGGCGGTAATACTGGTCGAGCCCGACGAAATTCAGGCGCGGCAGGAGCTTCGAATTGGTGAAGGAATAGAGCACCGTCCAAACGGTGCCGCCGACGAAAACCACCATGGCGGTGAGGATCATCGGGATCGAGGCGACCTTCGCATTGAGGTTGCGGAACAGAAGGTTGGGGCGTGCGCTCTTGCTCATCTCGTCAGCCGGCTGGGTAAGGGCGGTGCATTCCCGGCCCCGCATTCGCAAGGCCGGGAGCGAGGCGGGTTGCCTCCAGCGTCAGTCCGCCGAAGCGATGAGGTCGGCGAAGCGCTTCTGCGCGTCTTCGACGGTCAGTTCCGGCTTGGCGAAGAATTCGGCGAAAAGGTCTTCCTTCTGTTTCTGGGTGTCCTGTGAAAGCAGTTGGTCCGTCCACGGCATGACGGCGCCCTTGGCAAGGATGGCGAGGCCCTTCTTCATGCAGTCGTTGGCCGCATTGAGATCGACGTCGCCGCGCACCGGCAGGGATCCCTTCTTCAGATTGAAGGCAACCTGCGTCTTGGGATCGAGCAGCGTCTCGGCCAGCACCTCCTGCGCCTTGCTCTTGTCGGCATCCTTGAGCAGCGGGAAGTAGAAGGCGTCACCGCCAGTGGCTATCACCTCGTTCAGCCCAAGGCCTGGCAGGCAGGTGTAATCCTTGCCCGCGGTCTTGCCGGCAACCTGAAACTCGCCCTGTGCCCAGTCGCCCATGATCTGGCCAGCGGCCTTGCCGGTGATGACCAGGTTGGTCGCCTGGTTCCAGTCCTGCACATTGGTGTTCTTCGCCATCTTGCGGGCATCGTCCGCGGCCTTGAAGACCTTGGCGACTTCGGGCCCGGCGGCGAACTTGGCATCCTTGTCCTTGTAGACCTTGAGGAACGTGTCCGTGCCGCCCACAGCCGCAAGCAGGACGTCGAAGGCACCGGAGGATTGCCAGGCCTGTCCGCCGACGGCGAGCGGGATGATGCCGGCCTTTTCCAGCGCCGGCGCTGCCGCCACGAATTCATTCCAGTCCTTCGGCAACGGCACGCCGGCCTTCTCGAAGGCCTCGTTGGACAGCCACAACCACTGCCAGGAATGGATGTTGACGGGCACGCAATAAATCTTGCCGTCGATGGTGCAGCCGTCGAGCAGGCTCTTCGGCCGGACGACATCAGTCCACTTGCCCCTGGTGGCGACATCGGTGAGGTCGCGCATCAGGCCGGCCTGCACCAACTCTTCCGCCTGCCGGCCATGGTTGAATTGCGTGGCGCCCATCGGATCGCCACCGGTGATGCGGCTGATCATGATTGGCCGCGCCGTGCCGCCGGAGCCGGCAATGGCGCCGTCCACCCAGTGGTTGCCGGTCGCATCGAATGCCTTGGCAAGTTCCGCAACCGCCGCCGCCTCGCCGCCCGACGTCCACCAATGGGTGACTTCCAGGTCCGTCGCGGCCGCATGGCCGGCAAACTGCAACCCGGCCGTCGCTGCCAGCGCAGCGGTCAAAAATCTGTATCGCATTTCGGCTCCTCCCAGAATCTGAAACGTTACAGATTTTCGATACGGCAATTGCGCGGGCTGTGCAACCCATCAACGAAGCACCCTCGATATTTTTTCGGGCTGCGAACAAATTCGCATGGATGATCGCGCTTCTCATGCACTGCAGCATGGTTTGCTGCGGCGCAAACACCGAAATGCCGCCTGATACGGGCAAAAAGGCGGCGGCAGAGGCAATTTCTCCTGGAATCCCAAGCGTTTCGCAAAAGAACCATCCACCTCGTGGGCGAGGGACATGTAACTCGATATGGCAATCTGTAACGTTTCAGTATATTGAGACTTTACCGGGGCTGGAACGCATATCGTATCGCCATGACGGCGATTGCCGACATGGCTCGCGGCTGCTATGCGCCTGACGGGCGGGACGAATGGACAGACAGCGTACGGACAAGAGCGGGGAGACCTCGGCACAGGGACGGCCGACGTTGAAGACGCTTGCCTTCATGACCGGGCTCGGCGTCACCACCGTGTCACGCGCCTTGAAGGATGCCCCGGAAATCGGCGCCGAAACCAGGCGCCGCGTCCAGCTCGTCGCCAAGCAGATCGGCTACCGGCCGAACCGCGCCGGCGTGCGTCTGCGCACCGGCAGGACCAATGTCATCAGCCTCGTGCTCAACACTGACCGCGAGATCATGAGCTTTGTCTCGGACATCATCTACGGCGTTTCGGAAGTGCTCGCCGAAACGCCCTATCACCTGATCGTCACGCCCTATTCCCGCTCGCAGGATCCGATGGAGCCGATCCGCTATCTCGTCGAGACCGGCTCGGCCGACGGCGTCATCATTTCGCGCACCCAACCGAACGATCCGCGCGCCCGCTACATGCTCGAGCACGGCATGCCCTTTGCCACGCATGGCCGCACCGACATGGGCCTCGTCCATCCCTACCATGACTTCGACAACCATGTTTTCGCGATGGAGGCCGTGCGCCGCCTGGCGAGCATGGGCAGGCACAAGCTGGCGCTTCTGTCGCCGCCGCCCGGGCTGACCTATTATGGCCACACGCTGAACGGCTTTGCCGATGCGCTGAGCGAGGTCGGAGCCAGCGAAATTCCGTTCAACACCGTTTCCATCGATCACACGATCGAGCAGATCAGGACCAGGACCGCGCAGGTGATGCGCCGCGAGAACAGGCCGGACGGCTTCGTCAGCAGCGCTGCCGCCGCGACACTGGCGATCGTCGCCGGCATCGAGGATGCCGGCCTCAAGCTTGGCCGCGACGTCGATGTCGTGTCCAAGCAGTCGTCGGA
>NZ_RZPQ01000406.1:0-5302 GCF_003999135.1 Mesorhizobium sp. M7A.F.Ca.CA.004.06.1.1
GTGGTGGAACGCGACGGCATGCTGATCCTGCGGGACGACGAGCGCATGAAACTGCGCCCCGGCGAGACGGTGGAGAACAGGCTGGTGCGGTTCCGCACGCTTGGCTGCTATCCGCTGACCGGCGCCATCGAATCGGATGCCGACACGCTGGAAGCCATCGTCGGCGAAATGCTGACGGCACGCACGTCCGAACGGCAGGGTCGCCTGATCGATCGCGATGAAGCCGGCTCGATGGAAAAGAAGAAGCGCGAGGGGTACTTTTGACCATGCGCCACATCATGGCAAAGAGCCTCGCCCCCACCGACGGCGTTCGCGACTATCTGGCGGCGCAGGAGAAGAAGTCGCTGCTGCGCTTCCTGACCTGCGGCTCGGTCGATGACGGCAAGTCGACGCTGATCGGGCGCCTGCTGTCCGATACCAAGCAGATTTTCGAGGACCAACTCGCCGCGCTCGAACGCGATTCGCGCAAGCATGGAACGACGGGCGACGACATTGATTTCGCGCTGCTGGTCGACGGTCTGGAGGCCGAGCGCGAGCAAGGCATCACCATCGACGTCGCTTACCGCTTCTTCGCCACGCCGAAACGCAAATTCATCGTTGCCGACACACCTGGCCACGAGCAATACACCCGCAACATGGCCACCGGCGCCTCGACCGCCGACCTGGCGATCGTGCTGATCGATGCCCGGCAGGGTGTGCTTCGCCAGACAAGGCGGCATTCGATCATCGCCTCGCTGCTCGGCATCCGCCACGTCGTGCTGGCCGTCAACAAGATCGATCTTGTCGATTTCGATCAGGCGGTTTTCGACCGGATCGTCGAAGACTACGGGCAATTCTCGCGCGATCTCGGCTTCCAGACCATTGTGCCGATCCCGATGTCGGCCCGTTATGGCGACAATGTCAGCCGCCGGTCGGAAAGCATGGAATGGTATTCCGGTCCGACGCTGATCGAGCATCTCGAAACCGTGTCGGTCGACGAAGCGATGGTCGAACTGCCGTTTCGTTTCCCTGTCCAGTATGTCAACCGTCCCAATCTCGACTTTCGCGGCTTTGCCGGCACGGTCGCCTCCGGCTCGGTTGCGCCCGGCGACGAGGTCGTTGTCGCCAAGTCCGGCAAATCCTCGCGCGTCAAGCGGATCGTCTCGTATGGCGGCGATCTCGCCCAGGCGGCCGCCGGCCAGGCCGTCACGCTCGTCCTCGATGACGAAGTCGAAATCTCGCGCGGCAACATGCTGGTTTCGCCTGCCGCACGGCCGCAGGTCGCCGATCAGTTCGCCGCCAACATCGTCTGGTTCGACGAGCATGCGTTGCTGCCAGGCCGCTCTTACATCCTGCGCACCGAGACCGACCAGACCAGCGCCACCGTCACCGACCTGAAATATCGGATCAACGTCAATGACTTTGCCCATGAAGCGGCAAAGTCGCTCGAAATGAACGAAGTCGGCATCTGCAACATTTCGACGCGGACGCCGATCGCCTTTGATCCCTTCGCCGAAAACCGCACCACCGGCGCCTTCATCCTGATCGACCGCATCTCCAACGCCACGGTCGGCGCCGGCATGATCCTGCACTCGTTGCGCCGCGCCGAAAACATCCATTGGCAGTCGCTCGATGTCGGCAAGCGCGTGCGCGCCGACATGAAGAACCAGCGGCCCGCCGTGTTCTGGTTCACCGGGCTGTCGGGTTCCGGCAAGTCGACCATCGCCAACCTGTTCGAAAAGAAGCTGTTCGCCACCGGCCGCCACACTTATATCCTGGACGGCGACAACGTCCGTCACGGTCTCAACCGCGATCTTGGTTTCACCGACGCCGATCGCGTCGAGAACATCCGCCGCGTCGCCGAAGTGGCGCGTTTGATGGCCGATGCCGGGTTGATCGTCATTGTTTCGTTCATTTCGCCCTTCAGCGCCGAGCGGCGCATGGCACGTGAATTGATGGCCGACGGAGAATTCGTCGAGGTGTTCGTCGATACGCCTTTCGAGGAATGCGCCAGGCGTGATCCGAAGGGCCTCTATGCGCGCGCGCTGAATGGCGAGATCAAGAATTTCACCGGCGTCGATTCCCCTTATGAAGCGCCGGAAACCCCGGAGGTCCATCTGCGGACACTCGGCAAGTCGGCCGAAGAGATGGTCGACGCCCTGGAACACTGGCTGAACGAGCGCGACATTGCCGAAGACCAATACGATAGCGGCGGCGGCATCTGACGACAGGCTGATGCTTGAAATCTTCGAGCGCTTGGCCTTGTCGGCCGGGCGCGAGGTGATGCGCGTGTTCCACGCCGGCTGTGCGGTTGACCGTAAGTCCGACGCCTCGCCGGTGACCGAGGCGGACCGCGAGAGCGAAAAGATCATACTCGCCGGACTGCGTGCCGCATTTCCCGATATCCCCTGCGTGGCCGAGGAAGAAGCTTCCGCCGGCATCGTGCCGCCCGATCTGGACGGGGCTTTTTTTCTGATCGATCCGCTCGATGGGACCAAGGAGTTCGTTAACCGCCGCACCGATTTCACGGTCAACATAGCGCTGGTTCGCGATGGCGTGCCGGAAGTCGGCGTCGTCTTTGCGCCCTGCACGGGCCGCTTCTTTTCCGGCCTGCCGGGCAGGGCGGAATCACTCGAAATCGATGGCGATTACCAGATCGTCGGCCGCCGGCCGATCGCGGCGAGAACGGCCGCGACGCCGCTGGCCGTCGTCGCCAGTCGGTCTCACAACACACCGGAAACCGAGGCCTATATTCGCGACCTCGGTGCCGCCGAAATCGTTTCGGTCGGTTCGTCCTTGAAGTTCTGCCTTCTCGCCAGCGCCGAGGCTGATGTCTATCCGCGCTTCGGCCGCACCATGGAATGGGACACAGCGGCGGGCGACGCCATCCTGCGCGCCGCCGGCGGCATGACGCGCACGCTCGACGGCCAACCTCTGGTCTATGGCAAGCGCAGGCAAAGCGACGACGAGGATTTTGCCAATCCGCATTTCATTGCCAGCGGCAGGGCGGCGGGCCCCGGCTGAGAAAGGCTCGGCAGCTTACTCTGCCGCGGCCTGCGCCGAATTCGAGCCGATATAGTTGCGGATCGTCTCGATGATGCGGTCCTGGTCGGCTTCGCTGAGATAAGGGTGCATGGGCAGGCACAGGATCCGCTTCGGCAGGTCTTCCGATACGGCAAGGCCGGTCGGCGTGCGCGGGTAGTCGCGATAAGCGACCTGGGCATGCAGCGGCTTCACGTAGTAAATGACAGACGGAATGCCCTTTTCGCCGAGATGCGCCCTCAGCCCGTCGCGCTTGGGCGTCTCGATCGCGTATTGCGCCCAGGCCGAACGGCTGCCGTCCAGATTGCGCGCCGCAGTGACGATATCGCCAAGCCCTTCGGCATAGCGCTTTGCCACCACCTGCCGGGCGACCATCTCGTCTTCCAGGATAGCCAGCTTCTCGATCAGGATCGCCGCCTGGATCGTGTCGAGTCGCGAATTGATGCCGACGCGGACATTGTCGTACTGCGTCTCGCCCTTGCCATGGAAGGCGAAGGAGCGAAGCTGCTCGGCCAGCGCATCGTCATTGGTGAACATCGCGCCGCCGTCGCCGTAGCAGCCAAGCGGCTTGGCCGGATAGAAGCTGGTCGATCCGACATGGCCGAAAGCACCGCACATCTTGCCGTCGAGCGAACCGCCCATCGACTGGGCGGCATCCTCGATCACCATCAGCCCTTCGCGGTTGGCGATCGCCATGATCGCCTCGTAATCGGCGGCTAGGCCAAACAGATCGACAGGAATGATAGCCTTCGGCTTCAGCCTTCCTTCCTTCTTGATCATGGCGATGGCCGCTTCGAGGCTGGCAATGTCGATGTTGTAGCTATGCGGGTCGACATCGACGAACACCGGCTCGGCCTTGGCCAGTGCCACCACTTCGGCGGTGGCGGCGAAAGTGAAGCTCGGCACGAACACCGCGTCACCCGGGCCGATGCCGGCCGCAAACAGTGGCAACAGCAGCGCGTCGGTGCCGTTGGCGCAGGCCACGACATGCTTGGTGCCGATATAGGCGGCAAGCTTATTCTCGAATTCGGTGACTTGCGGGCCAAGAATATAACGGCCTTCGTCGACGACACGGTCGATCGCGGCCTTCAGCCGGTCGCGGATTTGTTCGCGCTGCGCGCCAAGATCGATGAACTGCATGTCGGCCTCAAAACGGGTTAGCCAGATAATCGGCCGCTGGTACCAGAGTTGCGCTTGCCGAGAAAGCCGGGCAGGCGGAGCCCTAAATTGCCCAAGTGTCGCAGTCCGTTACCAGTATTTCCCGGCGAATGTCAGTCAGATGCCGGAAATCCGGGCTTCGTCGGGCACCATCCCGCCCTTATAGCCCTGTAAAGAGCCCCTGCGAAACATAAAGTGATCGATTGGGCTCAACTTATGTTGAGCGTTGCTCAGGCGATTTCATGTCGCCAGGGTGGATTGGCGCCGGCCCGCGACACGGTCACTGCCGCCGCCTTCGCACCGAGCGCCAGCGCCTTGTGGATGGCGTCTTTCGACAAGCGGGAAATCGCCGCCTTGGTCAGCAGGCCCTGCTCATGCAAGGAGGCGAGGATGCCGGCGTTGAAGGTATCGCCGGCGCCGACCGTGTCGACCACCTCGACCTTTTCCGGCATGACGGTGACGGCATGTTCCCTGGTATAGCCGACGGCGCCTTCGCTGCCATGGGTGACGACGATCAGCTTCGGGCCTCGATCCAGCCAGTTGCGGATGACATCCTCGTGCGAGCCGGCTTCGCCGAACCAGGTCAGGTCTTCGTCCGACAATTTCACGATATCGGCCATCGCCATCATCGCGCGAATGCGCCTGAGGTGCTTGGCCTTGTCCGGTATGAAGTTCGGCCGGATGTTGGGATCGAGCATCATCACTCGACTTTCATGCTCGCGCCGCATGAACTCCTCATAGGCACTGCCGGCGGGCTCCGAAATCAGGCTGATGGCACCGAACAGCATGGCTTCGATCTCGCTGCCAAGCTGCGGCAGGTCGTCGACGGTCAGCATGCGGCCGGCGGTGTTCTCGTCATAAAAAGTGTAGGTCGCCTGGCCGTTGGTGAGCTTGACGAAGGCCAGCGTCGTTGGCCGTGGTGAGGTGTGCGCATAGGTGGAGCTGACCTTGCTTGCCCCCAGCGCATCCCGGAACTGGCCGCCGAACAGATCCGACGACAGGCCTGAAAAGAAGCCTGCCGGCGCGCCGAGCCGGCCAAGCGCGATCGCCGTGTTGAACACCGCGCCGCCGACATAAGGCGCAAAGGCCGGCTCACCCGCTGTCGTCGTGCGCGGCAGCATGT
>NZ_RZPQ01000407.1:0-5295 GCF_003999135.1 Mesorhizobium sp. M7A.F.Ca.CA.004.06.1.1
GTTCCGGTGTTCTCATGGAAGGGAATTTTTATGAACAAGAACGAACTGGTGTCCGCTGTCGCCGACGCCGCGAGCATTTCGAAGGGTGACGCGCAGTCGGCGGTCGATGCGGTATTTTCCGTGATCACCGGCGAACTGAAGAAGGGCGGCGATGTCCGGCTTGTCGGCTTTGGCAATTTCTCCGTGTCAAAGCGTGCGGCTTCGACCGGCCGCAATCCTCAGACCGGCGCCGAAGTGAAGATCCCGGCGCGCACCGTGCCGAAGTTCTCGGCCGGCAAAGGCCTCAAGGACGCAGTCAACTAAGCGTTTTTTCTTTTCAGAGACCTCAGAAAAGCCGGGCTTGCCCGGCTTTTCATTTTTTGTGCCCGACGCTGACGCGACGGCGGCCGGCTTATGCGGTCGGCGCCTCGGCGCGCATCAGACCTTCCTTCTTGAGATCGGCCCAAAGCGCTGGGGGCAGTTTCGCATCGAGCAGCGAGCGATTGCTCTCGACCTCGCTCGGCCGCTGGCCACCGGGGATCACCGAGACGACCGAGGGGTGCAGCAGCGGGAATTGCAGGGCGGCCTCGATCAGCCTGACACCATGACGCTTGCAGACGTTTTCGATCCCGGCGACCCGATCGAGTATGTCCTTCGGCGCTTCCGAGTAGTTGTAGTAGGCGCCGGGCTTCGGTCCGGTCGCCAGGATGCCGGAGTTGTAGGGGCCGCCGAGAACGATGCCGATGCCGCGTGCCTGGCAGAGCGGCAGGAAGGACGTCAGCGCCTCCTGTTCCAGGAGCGTATAGCGTCCGGCCAGCAGGAACAGGTCGAAGTCGCCGCGCTCGGCCAGCGTCTGCGCGACCTGCCACTCATTGATGCCGCCACCGAACGCCTTGATCACGCCCTGGTCGCGCAGCGACAGCAAGCCGTAATAGCCCGAGCGCATGAACTCCTCGATGCGCCGGTCGGAGGCTTCCTTGCTGCCATGCGTGAAGATGTCGACATCGTGGACGAAGAGGATGTCGATCCGGTCGACGCCGAGGCGCTCAAGCGAGGCCTCGAACGAGCGCATGACACCGTCATAGCTGTAGTCGTACACTTCGCGGCGCGACGGCGTGTCGAAGAACTTGCCGATGCCGGTGCGCTCTTCGGGCGGGCAGGCGCGCATGATGCGGCCGACCTTGCTCGACAGCACATAGTCGTCGCGCTTCTTGCCGCGCAGGAACGGGTTGAGCCGCGTTTCCGACAGGCCGAGTCCATAAAGCGGCGCGGTGTCGTAGTAGCGGCAGCCGGTCGCCCACGCGGCTTCCAGCGTGGCGTTGGCGTCCTCGTCGGAGACGGCACGGTAGAGGTTGCCGAGCGGCGCCGCGCCGAAGCCGAGCTCGGTGAAACTGATGCCGCCATTGCCGATGCGGTCGAAATGCCGTGTCTTCATATGCTGCCGTTTGCCTCGCTCGATTTGTCTGACATGACACTATCACGCCTGTGGTCAGGCAAAAGCATAGCTGCGGGTTGGACACGCATTTTCGCGGTTGCTAGCATGAACGAAATCAAGCTGTTCGTGGCAGCAAGGGCGGCAAATACCAGGGGTGATTTTTGATGGCAGGATCGCGGTGAGCGACAAGAGCAAAAGCCTGTTCGAGACCGCGCTTGAGGAACTCGGCGGCGTGCTGGCCCGCATCGACGAAAGCCGGATCGACGCCGCCTGCAAAATGCTGGCCGGCGCGCGACAGATCGTCGTCTATGGCTGCGGCCGCGAGGCCTTGCAGGTCAAGGGGTTTGCCATGCGGCTCTACCATTTGGGCCTGCCGGTGTCCGTGGTCGGCGACATGAACACACCGCCGCTGGGGCAGGGCGATGTCTTCCTGGTCAGCTCCGGGCCGGGAGAGACCTCGACCGTGCTGACCCTGATGCAGGTCGCGCACCAAGCAGGTGCAACCAATCTCCTGCTGACCGCCCAGGCCGCAGGCAGCGCGGCGAAGCGCGCGGACTTCACCCTACTCATTCCCGCGCAGACCATGGCCAACGATCAGGGGGCGCAGAAGACATCGGTGCTGCCGATGGGCTCGGTGTTCGAAGGCGCGCTGTTCCTGCTGTTCGAGGTGATGGTGCTGAAACTCAGGGAATTGATCGGGGCGTCGCCCGAAGCCATGCGCGCCCGCCACACCAACATGGAATAGATCATGCGCTACGAACTGATGCTGCCACACCAGATCCGCAGGGCGATCGCCGAGAATTGGCCGGTCGCTCTGCCGCTCGGCGTGCTCGAATACCATGGCGAGCACATGGCCGTCGGCATGGACACGCTGGCCGTCGTCAAGACGCTGGAGCTGTTCGAAAAGGAGAAGGACGTCGTCATCCTGCCGCCCTTCTACTACGGTGCTGCGAGTTATGCGGTGGCGCCCCCGGAAGGCAGCGGCTCGGTGCAGGTCGGCGGCAATGCGCTGGCGCCGTTCGGCGAGGAGCTGTTCTACAGCCTGCTGCGCATCGGCTTTCGCAACATCCACGCCATCATCCACCACCAGACCGAGAACTTTGCCGCCGGCATGCCGACCGATCTGGCGTTCAAGACCGCCGGCCGCCAGGCGATCTTCCGCTTCCTCGAAAAGGAGCGCGGCGAGGGCTGGTGGGGCTCTCAGGCGATGGCCGACTACTATTCCGGGCACGCCACCGGTGAAAATTTCTTCAACTGGGTGCAAGTGCATCCGCTGATGTCGGCTGACATGAACGGCAAGTACCCGTTCGATCATGCCGGCATCGGCGAGACCTCGCTGATGCTGGCGCTATGCCCGGAGGCTGTCGATGCCGCTCACTTCAACGACAACAAGAGCTGGTATACGGCGAGCGCCAAGGATGCTTCGGCCGAGCTTGGGCAGAAGGGCGTCGCCATGATCATGGACCACCTGCGCACGATCCTGGCAGCCTAGCGGGCCGCCCTGCTACTTCACCGCTCCTGCGGTCATGCCCATGATCAGATAGCGCTCAAGCGCGATGCCGATCACCGCCAGCGGCGCGATGGCTGCCGTGGCGAGCGCTGCCATCGACCACCAGTTGATGCCTTGCGAGCCGGTCTGGCTCGCCACCATGACGGGGATCGTCTTGGCGTCGGTCGAGGTCAAAAGGGCGGCGAAGAAATACTCGTTCCAGCACAGCACCATGGCCAGGATAAAGGCGGCGACCATGCCCGGCAGCGCGATGGGCATGACGATGCGGAAGAACGCGCCCCAGATCGACAGCCCGTCGACCAGGGCTGCTTCCTCAAGTTCGACGGGAATCGAATTGAACTGGTCGCGCATGATCCAGATGACGATCGGCAGCACCATCAGCGTGTAAAGCAGGATCAGTCCGATGCGCGTGTCGAGCAGGCCGACCTCGCGGTAGAGTACCAGGAAGGGCAGCGCCAGCACCACCGGCGGCAGGATCAGCTGCGACAGGAAGAAGAACGAGATGTCCTCGTTCTTGAACCAGGCGAAATGATAGCGATAGCGGGTGAGCCCGTAGGCGGCGAGGCTGCCGATGACGATGGCGAGGCTCGACGCACCGACCGAGGTGATCACCGAATTCATGAAGCGCTTGAGGAACTCCTCGCGCACCGTCGAGGTCTGGAAGATCGAGTCCGGCGACAGGCCGAGCGAGCGCCAGCCTTTCCAGTCCGGCTGAAAGTCGACGAAGGGGATGAGATGGCCCTGCGTGACGTCGACCGCGGTCTTGAACGAGGTTGTCACCGTCCAATAGATCGGGAACAGGCAGATGAACGCCCAGAAGGCCAGCGCGCCATAGATGAAAACGCGGCTGGCGAGGAAGCTCGCCGGCGAGCGGATCTCCGAGGCGACATATTCGGTGGTCTGAACGCTCATCGGGCTTAACTCACCCCCATCTTGCTTTAATTGACATTGCGGACAAAACGGTTGGCGAATTTCAACAGCCACGTGACGAACACGACGATGATCACCAGATAGGCCATCGCCAGCATGGTTCCGTAGCCGACATTCGAGCGGTCGCGATATTCGCGATAGATGAAGCTCGACACGGAATCGGTGGCGCCGCCGGGGCCGCCGGACGTCACGGTGATGATGATATCGGCAAGCTTCAACTTGAAGATGATGCGCAGGATCACCGCCGTCACCGACACCGGCAACATCAGCGGAAAAGTGACCTGCCAGAAGGTCTGCCACGCATTGGCGCCATCGACGCGTGCGGCTTCGAGCACCTCGCGCGACATCGCCTGCAGCCCGGCCAGCAGCATGATCATCATGAATGGGATGAAGGTCCAGGCATCCAGTATCATGATCGATATGCGCGCGATGATCGGGTCGGAGAAGAAGGCGGGATTTTCCCAGCCGAGATGGCGCGCCAGCGTTGCTGCCGGTCCGAACCGGTATTCCATCAGCGACTTGCCGATCATCCACGACACCGCGACCGGGGACAGCATCAGCGGCATCAGGAAGACGACGCGGAAGAATTTTCGCGCCCGGATTTGCGCGTTGAGCAGCAGCGCCAGGCCGAAGGCGATGACATATTCGACCGCCACCGCCAGCACATAGAGCACCATGTTGAACAGCGCGTTGCGGTAGTAGGGATCGGCCAGCATCTGCCAGAAATTGTCGAGCCCGTTGAACTTGCGGCCGCTGAACGAGCTGAGGTTCCAGTCGGTGAGGGCGATGTAGAAACCGAATAGCGTCGGGAAGATCACCATGGCGATGGTGAACAGCAGCGCCGGCAGCAGGAACAGGGCACGCTGGCCGTCTTCGCCGCGCGTCAGCACCTGGCCGACGCCGATCGCCACGCCCCACAGCACATAGGCATAGACGACGGGGCGCCAGGTCTCGAAGCCGATCGTATCGGCGCTGCCCTTGTAGAGGATCTCCAGCACGATCGTCGCCAGCAGGCCAAGCGTCGCAACGGCCATCAGCGTCCAGCCAAGGCGTTTGCGGCCTGGAGAGATCAGATCGGAAGGGCCGGCATCTGCCGGCCACTGGTTCGCGGTCGAAGTCTGGTCAGCCACAAATCTCGCCCGTTTGAAGGCTCTCGAAGAGCCGGAGCCGGTCTAAAGTGGTCCGGCGTTGCCGCCGGACCACGGTTCATAGGCCAGCCTACATGCCGAGCGAAGCTTTGTAGAGCTTGATCTGGTTGTCGCGGCCGATCTGATCGGTCAGCTTCTCCCAGGCCGCCGCGATGGCGTCGGCACCTTCTTGCGCCTTCATCTTGCCGGCGAAAGTGTTGGCCAGGATGTCCTCGGCGGCGCTGTAGTATTGGAAAATGCCGGGGATGCGTGGCTCGATCGCCGCGTTCGGATGGTTGTAGCTGTCTGATTCC
>NZ_RZPQ01000408.1:0-5291 GCF_003999135.1 Mesorhizobium sp. M7A.F.Ca.CA.004.06.1.1
ACCTAAGCCAGGCCGGATTCTACGCCGATATCGCCGCCTCGGTCGGCCACGAAATTCTCGACGGCAATTACGACCGGGCCATCCTGTTTTGCGGCACCGGCATCGGCGTCAGCATCTCCGCCAACAAGGTCCCGGGCATTCGCGCCGCATTGACCCACGACACCTATTCCGCCGAGCGCGCCGCCAAGTCCAACAACGCCCAGATCATCACCATGGGCGCCCGCGTCATCGGTCCCGAACTAGCGAAATCGATCGCCGACGCATGGTTGGCCTCGGAGTTCGATCCGAATGGCCCCTCCGCCACAAACGTGCAGGCCATCGACAAGCTCGACGCCAAGCGCTGAAAGACGCGGGGAACCCGTTACTGAGTTAACTGGTCAAGGCGACCCGCATCGCCTCGATCACGGTAACGGCGGACGCTGCGCCCGGGTCCATGTGGCCAAGCGAGCGTTCGCCGAGGCGCGATGCCCGGCCTTTCGTGGCGACCATCGACTTAGTCGCCTCCGCGCCTGCGTTTGCCGCTTGTGCAGCAGCTTCGAGACTGCCCGCCAGATCCTTGCCGGAGGTCAGCGCTTCGCCCGCTGCCTGCGCAGCCGGCGCCCATGCATCGATCATCGTCTTTTCGCCAGGCTCGGCCTTGCCGCGATCCTGAATGCCCTTGGCCATAGCCTGGAACAGGGCGACCACGTCCGAATCGTCGAGCGTCGTCTTGCCCTTGACGGCTGCCGCGCCCCGCATGAACGCGGTCGCATAGAGCGGCCCGGAGGAAGCGCCGACGGCATTCAGGAACGATTTGGCAGCGGTGTTCAGCAAGGTGGTCGGGTCGGTTGCCTCTGCATCCAGTGCGGCGACGGCATCGCGTGCAGCGGAAAATCCAAGCTCCATCGCGATGCCGTGGTCGGCGTCGCCGATAACCCCGTCAAGCGCGCACAGTCGGTCCCGGTCGGCGGACATGGCGGTTGCGATCGCCGCGAACATCGCGACAAGGTGGGCGGTGTCGATTGTCGTCATGTCTTAGTCCTTGCCACAGAAGTGGGTTTAGCCGGCGCGAAACATGGCGCAGTCGCAGGGGTGATCCAGCATCGTCTGCAACTCGCCGTCGAGTTGGTGCAGCGTGATCGATGCACCAGCCATTTCGAGCGAGGTGCAGTAATTGCCGACCCAGCTTGCGTGTATGGACACACCGATCTCATCGAGCCTCTGCTTCACGCGCCGGTTCATGATGTAGAGTTCCATCAGCGGCGTTGAGCCCAGCGAATTGACGAGCACCGCGACCTTGTCGCCGCGCGTAGGCGCCATCTCGTCGAGGATCCTGTCCAGCATCTCGTCGGTGATCTCGTCGGCTGTTTTCAACTTTTCGCGCGCGATGCCCGGCTCGCCATGGATGCCCATGCCGATCTCCATCTCGTCCGGCCCGATCTCGAAATTCGGCCGGCGGGTCTGCGGCAGCGAACAGGGCGACAGCGCCACGCCCATGGTGAAGGTGTGGTCGTTGGCCTTGCCGGCGATGCGCTCGCATTCGTCGAAGGACAGCATCCGGTCGCAGGCGGCACCGGCCGCCTTAAAGATGAAGAAATTGCCGGCGACGCCGCGCCTCTTGTGCCGCTGGTCGCGCGGTGCCGAGGCGACGTCGTCGGTGCTCAGCACCGTGCGCACCTCGATGTCGTCCATGGCGGCCATCTCGGCCGCCATGTCGAAATTCATCACGTCGCCGGCATAGTTGCCGTACATGAACAGCACGCCGGCGCCGCCGCTGACTGCCTTTGCGCATTCGAGGATCGGGTCCGGCGGTGGCGAGGCGAAGACATTGCCGATGGCCGCCGCATCGGCCAATCCCTTGCCGACGAAGCCAAGAAAGCTCGGCTCGTGGCCCGAGCCGCCGCCAATGACGAGGCCCACCTTGCCCTGGCGCGGTCCGTCGCAGGCGATGATGGAGCGTGGGCTACCCTCCACGCTTTTGAGATGGCGGGGATGGGCTGCCAGGATGCCTTCCAGCATCTCGTCGACGGCGCGGTTGCCGGCATTGATGATCTTCTTGGTCTGCACCCGGCATCCTCCCGATTTCGGCATTTTCGCAGATAATACCGGGTGTTACCGGGATTTCCACCCGGCAAGGAGCATTTCGTGCGCAGAGGTGTTCCCGCAGGCTATCACCTGGACGTAGGCGTTAGTTGTTTCAACCGCCGAGGCCGTCGCGGATGGCTGAGAAATAGCGATCGGTTCCGACCTGGCCGCCCTTGAGCGCGACCTCCAAGCCGTCGATCGCCTTGACGCGCGCGTGAGCAACGCAGAGCGGCGAACCCGGCGAAGCGGGCAGCGGCATGCGGATTGTCAGGGCATCGACACCCATCTCGCCCAGCGCGTGGCTCGACGTATCGCCGCCGGCAATGACCACGCGCCGCAGGCTCTGTTCGATCGTCAGGCTGCGAAGGATTTCTCCGAGTCCGCGGCCAAGCCTGTGGCGGGCGCCTTCCTGCCGGTCGATTTCGGCGCCCCTGTCGGCAGTGGGACCAAGCGCGGTGTAGAGGATGACGCTGCGCCCGGCTTGCAGACTGGCACGGCCGCTTGCCGTTGCGCGCGTGATCGACTGCTGCGAAGCCTCCGAAACCAGTTCGACCGGGTCGACCTCGATGCCGTCGAAACCGTCGGTCAGGGCATGCCGGATCTGCCGTTCCGTGGTCGGCGAGCAACTGCCCGACACGACGGCTATCCGCTCGGCTGCGCCCGGTGGCGTGAAGCCATGTCCGGCGCCGACAATGCCATTCGACGCCCATTCGGCCAGCAACGCATACTCGACCCCGGACGAGCCGACGACAAAAGAACCGCCGGGCTTGCGAACGCGCCACAGCTCCTTGCCGGCAAGGGCCTGGGTTTCCAGATTGTCGACATCGACAAGCACGATGCCGGTGCCGTTTCCGATCATGCGATCGAACGCCACCGACCGCGACGCCGACTGCAGCGTCGCAAGGTCGACCAGCCCCGAGCTCAGCGCCGTCTGCCGCGACAGATGGATCAGCAGGTCCGACTCATCCATCGGCGTCGTCGGGTGGCGGCTCATCACCGGGTGGCGGTCGATGCGGAAATATTGGTCGCGATAGGCGGCGAACAGGTGGCCGAAGGCGGTGTAGCGCTTGAGCTGCGGCGCGCCGACCAGCAGCGGCACGCTGGCTTGCGCGAACACCGAGCGGCCGATCTCGGTGGCCCGGCCGATGCTGCCGATCGTCGGGCTGGAATCGAAGGTCGAGCAGACCTTGTAGTGACAAATCTCGGCATTCAGTGTCTTCAGCCAGGCAAAGGCATCGCGCAGGTATGTGTCCATCCATCGCGGTGTCTCGCTGCGGCTGGTGCCGGCGAGGCCGATCGCCCGGCAATGGGCAAATCGTGAAAGCAAGGCATCGTCCGGCTGGCGCATGAACAGCACGGTCGGCACACCACCGAGCTCGAGCGCCTCCATCACATCGGTCGAGCCGGTCAGGTCGTCGCCGTAATAGCTGAGAAGCAGGTCCTGCATCGTCTCAGGCTGCCTTGCCGTCGCCGAATTTTTCGATCGACCGCGCCAGTTCGGGATGGTTCAGGGCGAAGTCCGCCAGCGGAATGCCGTCGACCGCCGCTTGCCAGGCCTGCTGCACGGCGCGCACACCGGCGCCCGGCCCGTCCGGATGGCTGACGATGCCGCCGCCGCAGAGATAGAGAAGATCGACGGTCCGTCCGGTCCGCGCATATGTCTCAGGAGCCTGGCCACCCCACTGGCCAGAGCCCGCCACCGGCAAGGCGCAGTCCTCGGGTGAAAAGATCGGTGTCGTCACCGCCTTGAACGATTCGACGAAAGAGTCGTCCGGCTCCCAGTATTTCGAGGCGATGCCGTTGATCTGGAACTGGTCGACGCCGAGCAGTCGCCAGAATTGCTGCCAGACCTTGAAGTCCATGCCTAGCCCGGGGTGCCGGGTGAGGATGTCCCAGCCGTTGCGGTGAGCATGCAGCACCAGACTGGAGCGCTTCCTCAGGAACGCCATGCCACCGAAGCCGATCGAATTGATGTTGATGACAGCGCAATTGCCGCCAGCCTTCGCCACCATATCGTGGTTGCGCATCATCTCATCGGGGTCGGCATGCGAGATGCCGAAGGCATACATCACCTTCTTGCCGGTCTTCTGCTCGTGGTCGAGGATCAGCGGCACGATCGCCTTCACTCGTTCCGACAGGGGCGAATAGGCCGGGCTCATCAGCTTCTCGTCGTCCTTGATGAAGTCGACACCGGCGGCGATCAGTTCCGCCACCATTGCGGCCGTCTCATGTGGCCGCAAGCCCAGCGCCGGCTTGACGATCGTGCCGATGATCGGACGGTCCATCACACCAGTCAGCCGGCGGCTGCCGGCGACACCGAACTGGGGGCCGGGATGCGCGCCGCGATACTCCTCCGGCAATTTCATGTCGACGATGCGAATCCCGGTGAGGCCCTTGATCGAATAGGTGCCACCGATGGCAATGGTCATCAGTGCCGAAAGGTCGGTGCCGATGGCATCGAATGGAAAGGCGATATCGATATCGGCGCGCCTGAACGGCCCGTTGCCGCTGTCGGGAAGCGACGGCCGCTCGGCATCGGCCAGAGGCCGTATCGCCAGCACGCGCGCCGCCACCCGGGCTTTCAGTTCCTCGGTCTCGCCGGGCAGCGCGACGAAGGTGCCGGTCGACTGATCGCTGGCGATCTTGGCCGCCAGCGCTTCGATGCTTCCAGGCGTTTCGATGCGGTAGGTGAGGGTTATCATGGTCCGCTGTCTCAAGCCGAGGCGTTCGAAAAAGGTTCACTGGTGTTTCAAATCTGGTATAATGAGTACATAAGTATTGCAAGCCATATCCGGCAGTCGGATCGACAGACGGCAATTCCGGGAATTGTGGCGGCAGTGTTAGATAGGGCCGGGTCAAGGGAGTGATTCGCGACGATGAACCGTTCGGAACCGATTGTCCGGCGCAAGCTTTCCGATGAGGTCTTCTTGCGGCTGAAACGCCTCATTACCAGCGGCGAATTGATGCCGGGCGACGACATGCCTTCGGAACGCGAACTGATGGAGCGTTTCGAGGTCGGCAGGCCGGCGATTCGCGAGGCGATGCAGGCGCTGAGCAATATGGGCCTGGTCGCGATCTCGCATGGCGAGCGCGCCAAGGTGCTGCAGCTGACCGCCAAGTCGATCATCAAGCAGGTCGATGGCGCCGCCAAGATCATCCTGTCGTCGTCGAAGGACACGCTGGAGCACCTGAAGACCGCGCGCATCTTCTTCGAGCGCGGCATGGTC
>NZ_RZPQ01000409.1:0-5289 GCF_003999135.1 Mesorhizobium sp. M7A.F.Ca.CA.004.06.1.1
CCGAGGAGATCACCGCGCCCGGCTTCATCCATGACGTGATGGCGACGACCTTCGTGCTGTTCATCACCTCGCCGGCCTTTGCGGCACTGGGCGCCGACCTCGCGCGCCACGGGCTGGAGTTCTGCCACACGGGAACGCCGACCGGCGTGCTGCGGCCGGACGGCAGCCATGCCGTGCTCAGCACCGACCGTGCCGCCAACGTCGTCGCCCTTAATGCGATCGCGGCAGGCGAGGGCGACCGCCACGCGGATGATGTCGGCGGCATCGAGCGCAATGCCGGCCTGCTGTTCGGCCTGCTCGGCGGCAGCCTGTGGTCCTATCCGACAGCGAAGCTGCTGGCCGGTGATGGCTGGCGCCGTGGCCCGCGTGGCCTTGCCGCCTTTCTCGGCGAGGCACTCGTGCCGGCGCGCGGCTGGCTCGAAAGCACCTACCAGTCCGAAACCATCCGTGCGTTGTGGGCACCCTGGGTACTGCATGCTGGATTAGGCCCTGAAGATGCGTTCTCCGGCCAGATCGCCAGGGTTATCGCTTTCGCGCTTGAGGCGGCGGGCGCGCCGATCGTCAAGGGTGGCGCGCAGAACCTGCTGGCGGCCTTCGAGGCTTTGATCCGGGAACGCGGCGGCGACATCCGCACCGGCGCCGACGTCGCTTCGATCGTTCAAAGCAATGGCCGGGCAACCGGCGTGCTGCTGGCCTCGGGTGAGACAATCACGGCCAACAAGAGCGTCATCTGCTCGGTCACCCCGACGCAGCTCTATGGCAGGCTGCTTGGCGCGGATGCTCCCAAAGCCGATGTCGAGGCGACGCGGAAATACCGCTATGGCAAAGGCAATTTCCAGATCCACTACGCCCTGGACAAATCGCCAGCATGGCGGGGCGAAGGCCTGGACAAGGTGGCACTGCTGCATCTGACGCCTGGGCTGGATGACGTCTCGAAAGCCTGCAACGAGGCGGCGCGCGGTATGCTGCCGGAGGTGCCGACCATCTGTGTTGGCCAGCCGCATGCGCTCGACCCGTCGCGCTGCCCGGAAGGCAAGGCGGTCCTCTGGCTGCAACTACCCGAGGCGCCTCGCCACATCAAGGGCGACGCCGCCGGCAAGCTGCAGGCACCAGCGGACGGGCAATGGACCGATGTGCTGCGCGAAGCCTATGCCGATCGCGCTGAAGCGATCCTCGCCAGCCATATCGAGGGCTTCAAGGACAGCGTCATTGCGCGGCGCGCCTATTCGCCGGCCGATCTCGAGGCGATGAACATCAATCTGGTCGGCGGCGATCCCTATGGCGGTTCCTCGACCATCGACCAGTCCTTCCTTTGGCGGCCGTTCAAGACCAGCCGCAACCATCAGACCGGCATCAAGGGCCTCTACCATATCGGCGCCTCGACCCACCCGGGGGCCGGCCTTGGCGGCGGTTCCGGCTTTCTCCTGGCGGGGAGGCTGTGATGGAAGAGAAGGTCACTGAGAAGCGCCAGCGCATTTCGACCCTGGGGCAGATCGGCCTGCAGCAATTCGCGCCCTATCTGATGAACCGCATCATGGGCCGCTACAACGCCACCTTGCGCGACGATTTCCGCAAGCAGGGCCTGACCATTCCGCAGGTGCGCACGCTGGCCGTGCTGTCGGTCACCGACGGCATCACCGTCAACGACCTCTCGGTCTATACGGTGATCGAGCAGTCGACCTTGAGCCGGACGCTCGACTCACTGGAGGGCCAGGGTCTGGTACGGCGCGAGCAGGGCGTCACCGACAGCCGCATCCGCCATGTGTTCCTGACCGATGAGGGCCGCGCCGAGTTCACCCGCGCCTGGCCGGCCATGCACGATGCCTTCGAGGCGATGTTCGACGACATCGACGACGCCGAATATTCCGCACTCATCGCCACGCTTTTGAAGATGCTGAAGAACATTCGCAAGCACGACATCTAGCATGACCCCGAAAAGTGGATCCCGGTTTTCGGAAGAGGTCATGCTCAAGCAGATAGACCTACGCGCCGCCAGCCTCAGGCGGTAACGGAAGGATTGAAAAAATGGCCGAACGGTCTTTTGCCAAGGAAGTCGAGAAACTCCGGCTCGGCGCCGGCGAGGAGTTTGCCGGCGAAGGCATCCTCGCTATCACCAAGGCGCTGCTGCAATGCGGCGTCGGCTATGTCGGCGGCTATCAGGGCGCGCCGATCAGCCATCTGATGGACGTGCTGGCCGACGCGCAGGATATCCTGGGCGAGCTCGGCGTGCATTTCGAGGCCAGCGCCTCGGAAGCCACCGCCACCGCCATGCTGGCCGCCTCGGTGCACTACCCGATCCGTGGCGCCGCGACCTTCAAGTCGACGGTCGGCACCAATGTCGCCTCCGATGCGCTCGCCAATCTCGCCTCCGGCGGGGTCACCGGCGGCGCGCTGATCATCGTCGGCGAGGACTACGGCGAGGGCTCCTCGATCATGCAGGAGCGCAGCCACGCCTTCGCCATGAAAAGCCAGGTCTGGCTGCTCGACCCGCGCCCCAATCTGCCATCGATCGTCAAGGCGGTGGAGGACGGTTTCGAACTGTCGGAGATTTCCAACACGCCGGTCATGCTGCAGGTGCGCATCCGCTGCTGCCACGTCCACGGCCATTTCATCGCCAAGGACAACAAACGGCCGCCGATGACTGTCGCCGATGCGCTTGACGCACCGCGCCGCGACACCGGCCGCATCGTGCTGCCGCCAGCGTCCTTCCTGCATGAGAAGGAGAAGGTGCAGAAGCGCTGGCCGGCGGCGGTGGACTTCATCGCCAAGAACAAGATCAACGAGTTCTTCGGCTCGGATCATGGTTCGGTCGGCATCGTCCTGCAGGGCGGCATGTACAATTCGGTCATCCGCGCGCTGCAGCGGCTCGGCCTTGCCGACATTTATGGCGACACCGACGTGCCGCTCTATGTGCTCAACGCCGTCTATCCGCTGATCGATGACGAGTTCCTGTCATTCTGCGAGGGCAAGCAGGCGGTGCTGGTCGTCGAGGAAGGCCAGCCCAACTACATCGAACAGGCCTTTGCTTCGATGCTGCACAAGGCCGGTCGCGGCACCAGGCTGGTCGGCAAGGAGTACCTGCCGATGGCCGGCGAATACACCGGCCAGGTCATGCTTGACGGCATCGGCGCCTTCCTGCGCGCCGATGCGCCGCATCTTCTGCCCGGCGAAGTGCGCGCGCCCAACAAGGTCGGTGACGGCGTCGACGCAGCCGACCTGATCAATGTCGTGCCGGGCCGTCCGCCGGGCTTCTGCATAGGCTGCCCGGAACGGCCGATCTTTGCCGCGACCAAGCTGGTCGAGCAGGAACTCGGCAAGCACCATATCGCATCCGACATCGGCTGCCATTTGTTCTCGATCATGCCGCCTTTCGAACTCGGCGCCACCACCATGGGCTATGGCCTGGGCCCGGCCTCCGCCTCAGCCTTCAATTCGCCCGATGCCAAGCGCCGCTCGATCTCCTTCGTCGGCGATGGCGGCTTCTGGCACAACGGCCTGACCTCTTCGATCGGCAATGCGGTTTTCAACAAGAACGACGGCGTCATCGTCATCGTCGACAATTTTTACTCGGCGGCCACGGGTGGGCAGGACATCCTCTCGTCCCGCGCCGGCAACAAGACCAAGTCGACGAAACATCCGATCACCGAGGCGGTCAAAGGCATGGGTGTCAAATGGCTGCGCCATGTCGACCGCACCTATGACGTGACCAAGATGCAGGACACGCTGCGCGAGGCGCTGACGACGGACGAGAAAGGGCCGAAGGTCATCGTCGCCTCGTCCGAATGCATGCTCAACCGGCAGCGCCGCGAAAAGCCGCTGGTCGACAAGGCGATCAAGGGCGGGACCCGTGTCGTGAAACCGAAATTCGGTGTCGATGAGGATATCTGCACGGGCGACCATGCCTGCATGCGGCTGTCCGGCTGTCCCTCGCTGTCGGTCAAGTCAACAGACGATCCGCTGCGCGACGATCCGGTCGCTCATATCGACCAGAGCTGCGTCGGCTGCGGCAATTGCGGCGAGGTCGCCGATGCGGCAGTGCTCTGCCCATCCTTCTACCGCGCCGACGTCGTCCACAATCCGAGCCGCTGGGACCGTTTCCTGGAAGCCGCGCGCCGCGCCACCATCAGCCTGTTGCAGCGACGCCGCGAAAGCCGGCGGCTGACCTTCGCCGATGCTTGACGCTGTCCCCCCACTTCGCGCCCGCGCCGGCGCTCAGGATAGCGAGCGTGTCATCAAGCTCGCCGTGCTGGCGGTCGGCGGCCAGGGCGGTGGCGTGCTCGCCGACTGGATCACCGATGTCGCCGAGCGCAACGGCTATGTTGCGCAATCGACCTCGGTCGCCGGTGTCGCCCAGCGTACCGGCGCCACCATCTATTATGTCGAGATGGCCCGCGACACCGGCCGGCTGCCGGTCTTTGCCCTGTCGCCGTCGCAGGGCGATGTCGACATCCTGATCGCCGCCGAATTGATGGAAGCCGGCCGTGCCATCATTCGCGGCTTCGTCACGCCCGACCGCACCACGCTGATTGCCTCGTCGCACCGCATCGCCGCCGTGTCGGAAAAGATCGAACCGGGCGATGGCCGGGCTTCGTCCTCCAAGGTGCATGCGACGGCGGAAGCCGCATCGAAGCGCTTCATCGCTTTCGACATGGAAAAGATCGCAGCCGACAATGGCTCGATGATCTCGGCCAGCCTGCTTGGCGCGCTAGCGGGGTCCGATGCGCTGCCCTTCACCCGCGAGAGCTACGAACAGGCGATCGGTGCCGGCGGCCGGGGCGTCAAGGCCAGCCTTGCTGCCTTCGGCGCTGCGTTTGACCGCGCGCGCGGCACGGCAGCACCGGCGCAGAAGCCGGCTGAGCCCGCGATTGTCGAATCTGCCCTGGGCACAGGACAGGTGAGTGGCCCGCAAAACCTGCTGCAGGGCTGGCAGGCCTTGGCTGACCGCATCGACCTGTTGCCGGTAGCCGTACGCGACATGGCACTTCGGGGCTTGAGAAAGGTCGTCGACTATCAGGACATCGCCTATGGGCGCGAGTATCTCGACCGGTTGGACAAGGCCGTCGCGCTAGACGGGCCGCTTCAGGGCTATGGCCTGTCGATCGCTGCTGCCAAGCATCTGGCCAACGCGCTATGCTACGACGACATGATCCGCGTCGCCGATCTCAAGACGCGCTCGACGCGCGGCAAACGTGTGCGCCGCGAGGTCGGCGTCAAGGACGGCTCGATCCTGCAGGTGACCGAATATTTCCACCCGCGCATCGAGGAGTTCTGCGGCACGCTGCCGGCGGG
>NZ_RZPQ01000040.1:0-17427 GCF_003999135.1 Mesorhizobium sp. M7A.F.Ca.CA.004.06.1.1
GTTCCCGTGTCGGCGGCGGTCAGGTTGGCTGTAACATTGACGAATCCATCGGGCCGCGACAGGGCGCCATAGCTCACCGAATTGACGGCGAGTTCATGCATCGCAAGGCCGATATGCAGGGCAGCGTTGGGATTGAGATAGGGGTTGGCCCCCTGAAACCTCAGGCTGCGAACCGGATCGCCGCCGTAGCGGCCCACTTGGCCCGATACGAGTTCGCGAAGTGCGGCGCCCCGCCAGTTGGAAGAGGTCACGAGATCCTGGGACGAAGCCAGCGATTGCAGCCGGCCGCGAAAACGTGTCAGGAAATCGCCGATGCTGTCGGAGTAGCGACCGGTCTGGGTGGCTATGCTCTGGATGATCGCCAGCAGGTTTTTCGAGCGATGGCTCACCTCCCGCAACAGCGTCGTCAGGGTCTGCTCACGGCGCTTCTGCTCGGTCGTCTCGACCATCGTGGTGACGACGCCTTGCACCGTGCCGCCGTCGCCGTGGTCGGCATCGATCCAGACCTCAAACCAGCGGCTGCCATCCTCGACGGGAACGCTGATCTCGAGACGTTGGGGGTTGCCGGATGCAATGACGTCGCGCTTGGCCGCGCCGATGCGGTCGGCCTGCGCCTCCGGCAAAATACCGATGCTGTCGGCGGTGTCCGAAACCCAGGGCGCACGCATGTTGCGCGCCCATACGGTTTTCATCTCGCGATCCTGGTAGAGAACGGAAATGCCGGCATTGTGCAACGCGTGAAGAAGGGCGCGGCCGAGCTGCATGCCGCTTTCGGCAGGATGGAGGGCGATGACTTCATCGCTTTGCACGTCGTCCTTCCTGTTTCCGGTCCTGGAACCCATCGGCCAAACTGTCCACCCAATTCAGGCTGAACGGCTCACCGGTGAATGGGTTCCAAAGAGGTTTCCCGAACCCGCCGCCAAAAAACGGTCCGCCGGACGGCGTCCTTTGAAGGACACCGCCCGGCGGTGGCTGGAAACCGTTTGAGGGGTGCGGCTTCCAGTGTTCGGCCGTCCGTCTTTACGAAGCCCTTTTGAACAGGCCCGCAAGAAGCGAAATGACCAGGAAAGCGAGGAAGATGAAAAACAATATCTGCGCTATGCCGGCAGATGTACCGGCGATGCCGCCGAAACCAAGCGCGCCGGCGATGATCGCAACGACGAGAAATACGAGCGCCCAGTAAAGCATGATGCATCTCCTTCGAATGATGCGATAAAAACGTGGGTGGTTGCGGTTTGTTCCCACCCTTTGCCGAAAAAGACCGAGCTTGCAATTCGTTCGGCAGCCGGACGCGCAGGAAATTCGCCCTCACCGCCCGATGCGTGGATCAGGCGGCCCGAAGTGAAGAATTGAAGAATTGAGTTGATGAATTGACGATTTTGATGATCTGGAGAAATCGGCGAGCGAGGCTATCGCCTTCAATCCTCAATTCCTCCACTCCTCAATTCGCGACTATGCGGCTGCTTTCGCCTGCCGGTCAAAAAACAGTGCCTGGCTGATCAGCGCCTTGACCATGTCGGGATTGAACGGCTTGGTGACCAGGAAGGCTGGTTCCGGTCGTTCACCAGTCAACAGGCGCTCGGGGAAGGCGGTGATGAAGATGACCGGCACCGACGTCGATGACAGGATCTCGTTCACGGCCTCGATGCCGGAACTGCCGTCGGCAAGCTGGATGTCGGCCAGCACCATCTTCGGCCGTGTCTTGCCGAACATCATCACGGCCTCGGCATGGGTGCGCGCCGTTCCAACGACCCGGTGCCCGAGGCTCTCGACCATTTCTTCGATATCCATGGCGATCAGCGGTTCATCCTCGATGATCAGAACGTCGGTTGCCACCTGGCGGGATATCTCGTTGCTCGCCTGGGCAAGCAGCTCTGAAAACTCCTGGTCGCCGACGTCGAGGATCTCAGCCGCTTCGTCCTCGCTGAAGCCTTCGACAGCCACGAGGAGGAAGGCCTGACGGGGCCGCGGCGCGATCGCATTCAGATTGGCGGCGGTGCGCTGTTCCCACGCCGATTGCGCCTGCTCCTGTGGAACGCGGATGGCGACCGATGTGAACAGCTTGGCGAAAACCTTGTACAGCGCGATGCGGTCGCTCGATGCTTCGGGAAATATCTCGATATCGGCGATGATGGCCTCGAGCATCGCGGCTACCAGCGCATCACCACTCTCTTGCGACCCGGAAACAGCCCGCGAGAAGCGGCGCAGGAAGGGCAGATGTGGTGCGATGGTGGCGGATAAGCTCATGGTAAGACGTCTCCCTCAGAATGACGTGAATGCGTAGCAGGTCAAGCTGACTGCAAGCCCTGACGATAACGCGGATTTTTAGAAAAAGTTCCGCCTCGACGGAACAAATACCGGGGAGGGGCGTTTGGGGTCGGGATGGGCAACCAGACGAGGGCGCCGCTTGCGTTGTGTTGAGTATGATAAGAGCGGTTTGAGCGCTGGGAATACAAGGGCAAAATGAAGGATATGACGAAAGATATTCTGGCTGGCGCCGAGAGCAGGCGCCGGAACGGTTCTGGTGATGCTCTTGGGCCGAACTCCGAAATCGGACGCAAACTCAAACAATATTACGACGCGCTGGTCTCCGACGATGTGCCGGATCGCTTTTCCCAGTTGCTTAGCCAGCTGGAACGGGCTGAACCCGCACAGAAGAAGGACTGAGGCATGGCCGCGGTCTCACAAGGCTTCAAGACCGATCTGCTTGGGGCAATCCCAAGTCTGCGCGCGTTCGCCGTGTCGCTGACGCAAAATGCCGACAAAGCCGACGACCTCGTCCAGGAAACGCTCGTCAAGGCCTGGGACAAGCATGAGAGCTTCCAGCCCGGCACCAATCTCAAGGCCTGGCTTTTCACCATCCTGCGCAACGAGTTCTATTCGCAGATGCGCAAGCGCGGGCGCGAAGTGCAGGACAGCGACGGTATCATGACGGCCAGGCTTGCCGTTCATCCGGCCCAGCACGGCCAGCTCGACCTGAAGGATTTTCGCGGCGCCCTGGAGCAATTGCCGGAGGACCAACGCGAAGCCATCATCCTCATCGGCGCATCTGGTTTCTCCTACGAGGAGGCCGCCGAGATCTGCGGTTGCGCGGTGGGAACGATCAAGAGCCGCGTCAGCCGAGCCCGTACGCGCTTGCAGGAGATCCTGAAAATATCAGGCGAGGACGAGTATGGTCCGGACGCAATTTCGGCCCAGGTAACGAGCTCGCCGGCGAGCTGACCGCGATCGTGTCTCAAGCGCGTCCGCAGGCCGCGGCGACCGCTTGCACGAGGTCTTCACCCGAATAGGGTTTGCCAACCAGCCTGACGCCCGGAAACGATGCCTTGATTTCATCGACATCCGAATAGCCCGACGCAAACACGAAAGGTATGCCTGCCGCGCGCAGCCCGGAGGCGAAATCGATGGTTGAGGCGCCGCCCAGCATCAAGTCGACAATGGCTGCATCGAATCGCGTGGCGACCTCGCGGCCATCGACCTCGGTCAGGTCACGGGCGATCACCACCTCATCGGCGCCATGGTCGCGGCAAAGCTGCTCGACGTCCATGGCGATCAGAAATTCGTCCTCCAGGACCAGAATCCGCAATCCGTCGAGCAATGTGGGCACAGGCAAAGACTCCTTGAAACGCCGGAGTCATGATCGCTAATTCGCTTGCTGTCATTTAAAAAAGACATGTGGCAAGCGGGCGGAACCTCAATCCTTGCAACGCGTTGAAACGCGCTCTCCAAGAGCGGCTTTCGAAGGGGGGTCGAAATGTCGGTTCAGAACAATAGCGCTTTCTCCAGCCGCCAATATCCTTGCGAGAACTGCCCATTGCGGCCGTTGCCGATTTTTCGCGATTTCGAAAAACAGGAACTGGCCTTCATCAGCAAATTCAAGAAGGGCGAACTCGCAGTCGAAAAGGGTGGCACGGTGCTGGTGGAGGGAAGCCATAGCGCCCATCTCTACACCGTGCTCTCCGGCTGGGCGTTTCGCTACAAGCTGTTGCTGGACGGCCGCCGCCAGATTCTCAACTATCTCATGCCCGGTGATCTGATTGGCCTGCAAGGCAGTGTGATGGGCGAGATGCAGCATTCCGTGGAGGCACTGTCGCCGATGCTGCTGTGTGTTTTCGAGCGCGAATATCTGCATGAGCTGTACCGCAATCATCCCGGGCTGGCCTATGACATCACCTGGATCGCATCGCGTGAAGAGCGGATGCTGGACGAGAATCTGCTCAGCCTTGGGCGCCGCAGTGCGATCGAGCGCGCTGCCTATCTCATCGCCTTCATCGGCAGCCGCGCCAAGGTTGTCGGACTGAATGGCAACCAATCCGTCCAGATACCGATCACGCAACAGCACATCGCCGATACGCTTGGCCTGTCGCTGGTTCACACCAACAAGACGATCCGCAAGCTGATGGATCGCAAGCTGATCGTCTGGCGCGACGGCGGCTGCGTGGTTTCCGACAATGAAGGGCTCAAGCGGCTCGCCGGCTGGGAAGGGCTGGGTGAAGCGCGCCGGCCATTAATCTAAGGAAGCGTGTTTTGCCGGAGCCGGCGGACCGGGTGCGCGCCGATGCGTTTTCGGCTACTTTGTCCCCAATGCCGGAACCTTGAGACGCGCAGCGCGTTTGAAACCAAGCAATCACAAGGAGTTAAGCCATGGCCACTGCCGCAGGAAAGACCGCAAACGACGCCCGTGCAAATGCGGACCTGGAAGCCGACATCAGGCAGTTGAAGGCCGACATCGACAAGCTCACCAAACAACTGGCCAAGACCGGCGAGCATGGCTATGGCACCGCGCGCCGCGCAGCCACGGAAGGGGTCGAACAGTTGCGTGCGCAGGGCGAAGCAGCCTTTGACAGCCTGCGCAGCAATGCCAAGGACATCGAAGCGCAGATGATGGCAAGCGTGCGTGAAAAGCCGGTGACGTCACTGGCGATCGCCGCCGGCGTAGGCTTCCTTTTCGCGCTCATCGCGCGTCGCTAGTCGCGCTCCAGATGGGAATGTTGGCAACCCTGATCTCGGGCCTCGCCTCGGGGGAAACCGTGGCCGCCATACACCGGGCGCGCACGGCGGCAATCGTCTATGTGATCGCCATGGCCGCCGCACTTTGCGGTCTCGTTTTTCTTGTCGGGGCCGCCTATATCTGGACGGCGATGCGCTATGGGCCGCTTGCCGCGGCACTGGGGTTTGGCGTCGGTTTCCTGGTGCTTGCCGGACTTATCCTGCTGATCTACCGGATCTCCGCAGGCTCACGCGCCCGGCGCCGGGCGCAGCGCCGCAATGCCGACATGAAGGCGATCGGCATCACCGCCGCACTCGCCGTGCTGCCGAGTCTGCTCAAGGGAAAAGGCGGTCTCGGCGTCATTCTGGGGCCGGCCGTGGCGCTCGCGGCCTACGCCATCTACCGCGAGAATGTGAAATCCGACGATCTGGATGAGAGCGAACGGATATAGAGCTGTTGGGAGAGGTCACTTTGACAACTCTTCCAGCGGCATCGATATTTCGGCAAACACGCCTTCCGGCCGGAATTCATGGGTCACTTCGCTGGAAATGACCTTGGCTAGGCTGCGGCGAATGAGGATCGAGCCGAAGCCGTGCCGATCCGGCGGAGCGACTTGCGGGCCGCCGCTTTCGCGCCAGGTCAGCACAAGACGCCGGGCATCCCTCCTGCCTTGCATCCTCCAGCCGAGATCGACCCTGCCTGACGGCACCGACAGCGAGCCATATTTCAGCGCGTTGCTGGCCAGTTCATGCAGGATCAGGCCAAGCCCGACGGCCTGGTCGGGCGACAGCAGCAGGTCGTCGCCGGAGATCGTCATGCGCGGCTGCTCGGCCGTTTCGAAAGGTTTGACCTCGATCTGAACGAGTTCACTGATGCCAATGCCGCGCCACTCGCGGTCCGACAACAGATTGTGGGCGATGCCCAAGGCCTGAAGCCTGGCGCCGAACGCCTCGAGGAACTCGCTTGGCTGGCGGGCATGGCGCACGGTCTGCGTTGCCAGCGCCTGGACGGTCGCCAAAGTGTTCTTGACGCGATGGTTGAGCTCACGCAGCAGCAGCCGTTGGCGTTCGTCGCCGAGCTTACGCTCGGAGATGTCGTAGTTGACGCCGAAGATCAAGGTCGGCTTGCCGTCGCCGTCACGCTCGATGACACGGCCGCGCGTGGCGAGCCAGCGCGGCGGATGAAAGCCCTTCACCCGGTATTCGCCGAAATAGTCGTCGCTGCCGGTCAGGGCGTCGCGAAAGCGGGTTTCGGTCTGGTAGACGTCACGCGGATCGATGGCGGTGAGGATGTCGCGTGCGCGCAGCCGGTTGGATCGCGGCAGGCTGAACAGCTCCGACATCAATGTGTCGCATTCGATGATATCGGTGCGGATATCCCATGCCCAACTAGCGAGCGACGCCGCATCGAGTGCGATGGCGCGTCGTTTTTCCTCGCGAACCAGTGCGGCCTCGGCGATCGCGCCGCTGCGGGTTGTGTCCTTGAGGGTGAACAGGCTGGCGGCGAGGCCGGCGAGCGACTTCAACTGGTCGAGCTCAGCGTGGGATGGAAAACCATGCGGCGAGCGGTCGAGCACGCACAGCGTGCCGATGCGGGCACCTGCCACAACCATCGGCGCGCCGGCATAGAAGCGGACATGGTGCTTTCCGGTGACCAGCGGGTTGGTCTTGAAACGGGGATCCGTCGTTGCATCCACCACCACCATCGGTTCGTCGCCGGCGGCAATCGCATGGGCGCAGAAGGAGACGTCGGTCGCGGTTTCGGCCTCGTCCAGGCCGAAGCAGGATTTGAACCACTGCCGTTCGAGGTCGACGAGCGTGACCAGGGCCATCGGCACCTGCATCACCGCCGCGGCAAGGCTGCTGACGCGGTCGAAATCGGGATCGGCCGCTGTATCCAGCACCTCCAACCCGTGCAGCACGGCGAGCCGGTCAACATCCTTGACTGCGCGCGCAACTTCGGCCGGCAGCTCGGGCACTGTTTGCGTCTTGCCAGTCACCCCACTTGCCTCGTCCCGGTCTTCGCCGTCGCCTGCTTGCGCTGGTGCAAGGCCAGCGCGCTTTTCCGGAACCATCCTAGCGAGGAACCGTTACCCGACCATGATTTGCCGAGCGCGCCAGCTGGTGCAGAATGAGACAGGGATCGAGCATGGCCAAGATCATTCCAGAAAACAAGGCGCGGCAGGGGCGATGGGGCTGGCATGGATTTCGAATCCTGATCGCCGCATTGCTTCTGGTGTTTGCTGCGTGGGGCATTGCCGAGATTTATGGTGTGTTGATCAAGGCGCCAACCAGCGATGAACAGCATGTCCCCACGCCCAGCACCACCGAGCAGGCTCCTGCTGGCTAAAGCCGGTTTGTTCGTTGCAACGCATCGCATCAGGCGGCTCTCGATTGGGCCGCGCTCGCCGGCACCAGTACATTCAGCGCGCCAGGCTGGATTTCGATTACCGTTTCACGGTCAAGCCTGACCAATTCGCCGTCCATCACAGCGCGAAACTTGCGGCTGCTCGAATGGATTTTCAGCACCGTTCTGTTCGTCTGGTGGATTTCGACATGTTCGTTGTCGCGCCATTTGCCGCGCGCCACGTTGAAGAAAAACTTGACCAGTTCGGCGCGCTGCTTCGCCACCGTGACATAGACACCGAGTACGCCGCCCGCCGGATTGTCGGCGTAAGGCAAATGGCCTTCGCCGAACAAATTGTTGGTGATGCCGATGCCGGTGATGCGTGCCGCCATTTCGGCTTCGCCGATGCTGAGCGTCACATTCATCGCAGGTGGATTGTTGATCGTCGCCCAAGCCGCTTTGGCCGAGGCGCGGATCTTTCCCAACCGCGAACCGAACTCCATCTTCTGGCGCAGTTGCACCATCTTTGCATGCATGCCGATCGAGAACTGATGTATGAAAGGTTGGCCATTGGCTGTCGCCACGTCGACCGCGATGATTTCGCCGTCGGCGAAGGATTTCAGCGCTCCATCGAGTGACTGCGGAATGCCCAACCCCCGCGCGAACAGGTTCATGGTGCCGGCCGGCAATATGGCAAGCGCCTTCTTCGTGCCCATCAGCCGCGCGGCCGCGGCGGAAATGGTCCCATCGCCGCCACCCGCCAGCACGACGTCGACAGAGCGACGCGAAGCCGCGCTGTCGAGCGTTTCCACCACGTCCTTGCCGGCGACAATTTCGATGCTGAGCGAGTGCCCTGCCGTCTCCAGCGTCTGATGCATCCTGTCGGAGAAGGCGACGAGGTCGGTGGTGCGCAAAGTGCCGCCATCCCGGTTCAGCACCGCTGCGAATTTCATACCCCGCTCCACCATGTCAGCCAAAAAGTGGCCGGGACACGCCCAGCCGATGGCTGAAACGCGGCGGCGACGGAAAAGGTTCCCTTGACACGAACGGGCTTCTAAGCCGCTCGATCATTTCTGTGATTTCGATTTCCGGACGGCGCGGTTTTGTCGGAACAACAGACTGGTCACAACGTTGTGAACCTGTAGATGCCGCGTCCGACTTTCCGGCGAAGACGCGGCGCATGAGATCAGGCACGAGGAGAGACTATCATGATCCGCAATCTTTTAGCCACGACCGCACTCGCAACACTGATCGCGACGGGCGCATATGCGCAGAGCGCGACGACCCCGGCGCCGGCACAGAGCCCAGCCGTTCAGGAGTCAGGCGCCGCGACGGTCCGCGCAGAGGGCAGCATCGTCACCAACATCATCGGTGAATCCGTCTACAACGGCACCGGCGATGATGCCGAGAACATCGGCAATGTCAGCGACGTCGTCTTCGACAAGGATGGGCAGGCGAAATCCGTCGTCATCGACGTTGGCGGTTTTCTGGGTGTCGGTGCCAAGAGCGTCGCCTTCGAGTACGGCAAGCTGCAGTGGGCCGAAAAGAATGGTGACCGCTGGCTGGTAGCCCAGACGACCAAGGACGAGTTGACCGCTCAGGCGGAATTCGACAGCCAGCCCTACAGTCCGGCCCCCGCACCTGCGGCATCGACCGACGCGACCGCACCTACGGCACCTGCTACGACGGATACGGCACAAAAGCCGGCCGACATGAACGCCGCTCCGGCGGAACCGGTAAAGCGCGCGGACGGTAACCTTGCCACCAACATCATCGGTGAAGACGTATATAACGGAACCGGTGATGACGCGCAGAATATCGGCGACGTCAACGACATCGTGCTGACCAAGGAAGGCAAGGCCGAGTCCCTGGTCATCGGCGTGGGCGGTTTCCTTGGCCTCGGCGCCAAGAATGTCACCTATGATTTCTCTAAGGCGCAGTGGGCCGAGAAGAATGGCGACCGCTGGCTGGTGGCCCAGACCACCAAGGAAGAGCTGCAGGCGCAGCCCGATTTCGACCGCAAGGCCTATGATCCGGCGCCGGCCACGACGGCTTCCAACGAGCCTGCGGCCACCGCTCCGGCTGCTGTGCCGTCCGACACGACGGCTCCTGCTGTCGCTCCGGCAGATAAGACCGCCGAAGCTCCGGCAGCGACCACCCCTGACGCCTCGGCTCCCGACCAGACACAGACTGCCGCCATCGACAAGTCGACGTTGACCGAGATGCCGGTCGGCGAGATTCGTGCCGATGACCTGAAGGGCACGACTGTCTACGGCGCAAACGACGCCAGGGTAGGCGAAATCGGCGATGTCGTGCTTGCGCCTGACAACAAGACGGACGCGGTGATCGTCGACGTTGGCGGCTTCTTAGGCGTCGGTGAAAAGGAGGTCGCGGTTGGTATGGATAATCTCAAATTCATGACCGACAAGGACGGCAACAAATATCTTTACACGACCTTCACCAAGGAACAGCTCGAGGCTCAAACCGCCTATGATAAAGGCAGTTACGCCGAACAGCGCGATCAGCAGCGCATGATCGTAAGGTAATTCTGTTCAGCCCAATGAAGCCCGCGCTGGCAACGGCGCGGGCTTTATTTATGTGTGGCCAGGTGGCAGGCCAGCGGCATGGCCGACGAGGCCGTTCTGGGTCAATTCGGCCAGCGCCAGCGACTGGTCGAGATGTTCGGCCCGCCAGGCGAGCAGCCGTTCGGCGAATTCCAGGCGCACGGTGAGATGGCCGGGGTCGGCCGCGAGATTGTCCAGCTCGCCCGGATCGCTTTTTAGATCAAAGAGCAGCGGCGGCAGATTGCCGCCGAAATGCACATATTTGAAATGCTCCGTGCGGATAACGGCGAGGTTGCATTGGCGTGCGGCGATGCCGAAATGGTTTTCGGCCTCGCCCGCGGCAATCGAGCGGAAGTCAAACTCCCAATGTGCGGCATCGCGCCAGGCCGTAGGGGTTTCTCCGCCCAGGAACGGCTTCAGCGAGGCGCCGTCGAGATGCGGCGCGGGCTTTTGGCCGAGCAGGTCGAGAAGCGTCGGCAAAATGTCGACCGCTTCGGTGAAGCTGTCGACACTGCCGCCGGTCGCCTTGCCTTGGCGCGGATCGCGAATGATCAGCGGAATGTGGTAGCTGCCGTCGAAATAGCCGCCCTTGCCCAGCATGAAATGGTCGCCCATCATCTCGGCATGGTCCGAGGTCAGAACGATGATGGTGTCGTCCCACGCGCCTGCGGCCTTAACCGCTTTCCAGACGCAGCCGAGTTGCGCATCGACCTCGGAAATCATGCCGTAATAGATCGCGCGGATGCGGCGAAAATCGTCATCGCTCCAGTCGTGCACCTTGCCTCTGGCGTCTGGGCGGAATTTTATCTGTTTCTGCCGGCCGAGATCATAGGCAAGATAGGGATGGTTTTCCGCCTCTTCGTGCCAGCTTGCCGCGCGCCGGAAGGCCGGGCTGTCAGCCGGATCGTACATCGTGTTGTAGGGCTCCGGCACAATGAAAGGCGGGTGCGGGCTGATGAAGGAAAGATGCGCGAACCACGGCGTGGCGTCCTCCTGTTCGCCAAGCCAACGCGTGAATTCGCCGGTCAGGAAAGCCGCCGGCGTTTGTTGCCCGGAGTAGACGGGCGGCGCGTTGCTGATGGTCCCGGCCACGCCGTCGGCCAGCGGACGGTGGATGTCGGGGGACCCGGCGCTGGCGTCGACACCTTGCAGTTCCAGCCAGGATAGCCATTGCTTCTGGTGCTCGGGCAGCAACTGGCGCACCGTAAAGCCCGGCAGCACGCCTTCATAGCTTTGCAGCCGCGGATCGCCCGGCGCCAGCAGGCGCGGATCGAGCGAGACGTCGGTGTAGCCGAACAGCGTCGGATCATAGCCCAGGGCGCGAGCCGAGAGCGCGATGTTGCCGTGGCGAGCGTCGAGCGGCGTGCCGTTGCGGCAGACGCGGTTGTTCATCTGGTAGAGGCCGGTGTAGAGGCAGGCGCGAGCGGGCGAACAGGGTGCCGCGCCGCCATAGTGCCGCTTGAACAGCACACCCTCCGCGGCCAAAGCGTCGGTATTGGGCGTCTGCACGACCGGATGGCCGGCTGCGGACAGACAATCGCCACGCCACTGATCGCATGTGATCAGGAGAATGTTGGGCCGCCTGGCTTTTCCAGTCACTCACGATACCTTTTTCGCGGGATGTCGAACGCCGTTCATGGAACCGAATTCCGGCCACGGCGCAAGCCCGACTCTGCGGGCCAATTGGTGAACGAACCTTGTTCCATCGTTCACTTTTACGACACAGTCCATTCTGTGTTTGCCGCCTTTGCCTAAACTGCTCTGGTCCTCATATTGGCGTGGACAGCGGCGAGGGCCGCACATGCACCAAGGAAGGAGCAAGACAATGCTCGACCAGATCAAGGGCCTGCATCACGTCACATCGATGGCCAGGGATGCCCGCCAGAACAACGAATTCTTCACCAGGAAACTCGGCCAGCGCCGGGTCAAGAAGACCGTCAATTTCGACGCGCCCGACGTCTACCACCTCTATTACGGTGACGAGACCGGCACGCCGGGTTCGGTGATGACCTATTTCCCTTTCCCCGATATAGGCAAGGGCCGGCATGGGGTCGGGGAAGTCGGAACCACCGTCTACTCGGTGCCGGAAGGCACGCTTGGCTATTGGGAAAGCCGTTTTGCCGATGAGGGCGTCACCGGCCTGTCGCGCGAAGAGACCTTCGGCGAGAAGCGCCTGGCTTTTGCCGGACCGGATGGTGACGGCTTCGCGCTGGTCGAGGGCAAGGGTGACGGCAGAGCACCCTGGGCGAAAGGCGGTGTTCCGGTCGACCAGGCGATCCGCGGTTTACATTCGGTATCGCTCAGGCTGAAGGATGGCGGCGCCACCGAGGAGCTGCTGAAGTTCATGGGCTATGAGGAAGTCGACAAGTCCGGCAATCTCAGGCGGCTGGCGGTGAAGAACGGCAATGGCGCCGACGTCATCGACATCGAATCGCTGCCGAGCACGGCCTTCGCCGATCTCGGTGCCGGCTCTGTCCATCACGTCGCCTTCGCGGTCGAGAACCGCGCCAGGCAGCTCGAGGTACGCAAGGCGTTGATGGACACCGGTTATGGGGTGACGCCGGTGATCGATCGCGACTACTTCTGGGCGATCTATTTCCGCACACCGGGTGGCGTGCTGTTCGAAGTCGCCACCAACGAGCCGGGTTTCGATCGCGACGAGGATACCGCTCATCTGGGCGAGGCGCTGAAGCTGCCGTCGCAGCACCAGCACCTGCGGCCGTATCTGGAACAGCATCTGCAGAGACTGGAAGGCTGAGGTCATGAGCAAGGACGCTTACATCTACAAGCTGCTGCCCGGTTCGCCGGGTGGTCCATTGCTGTTCGTCTTCCATGGCACTGGAGGCGATGAGAGCCAGCTTCTGTCGCTGGGGCGCGATCTCGCGCCCCAGGCAACCATTATCTCGCCGCGCGGCGATGTGTCCGAACAAGGTGCTGCGCGCTTCTTCCGCCGCACCGGCGAGGGCGTCTACGACATGGAGGATCTGGCACGGGCGACGATCAGGATGGCGGGCTTCGTCAAGGCCCATGTCGAAGCAGCGAAGCCATCGGCCGTGCTGGGTCTCGGCTATTCCAACGGCGCCAATGTCCTGGCCTCGGTGGTGTTCGCGGTTCCAGCCCTGTTCGACGCGTCGGTGCTGATGCATCCGCTGATCCCGTTCGAGCCGCAGGTGAAGGGCAGTCTCGCCGGCCGCCATATTCTGATGACCGCCGGCAAGCGCGATCCGATCTGCCCGCCGAACCTGACCACGCGGCTCGAGGCCTATTTGCGTGCCGACGGCGCCGATGTCACAGTGGAATGGCACGATGGCGGGCACGAGGTGCGGCCAAACGAGATCGAGGCGGCACGGCGGTTCTTTGCCGATGCTGCCCAAGGAGCATAGCGATGCCTGACCAACTGCCTGAGATCGAACTTGAGGATCGCGGTTCCAAGGGCCGCTATGTCCTGCGTGGACCCGATGGCGCAGAGGCCGAGATGACCTTCACCAAGATCGGTGAGCACCAGATCATCATCGACCACACCGAAGTGCCGGACGTCTTTCGCGGCCAGGGTGCCGGGCTTCGCCTCGTCACCCGCGCCGTCGAGGATGCGCGTGCGGCGGGTAAGAAGATCATCCCGCTCTGCCCGTTCGCCAACGCCCAGTTCCGCCGCCATCAGGAATGGGCCGACGTGCTGAAGCGGTAGGGATTTCGTTGCCTGAAACGTTGCGGCAAGCGGCTGCCATCCTCCCGGGGCGGTCTGGCATTTGCGCGGGTGGCGCATCCTGCCTAAGTAGGTATGGTATATCTCAGCCGCCGCCGACAAACGAACCGAATGATCCCCTATGACCGAAACCGATCTCGTTCCCGTCTTCGACGGCCACAATGATACGTTGCTCAGACTCTATCAGTCGAAAGACACGGACGTCGAAAAGCTGTTCATCGAGGGGAAATCGGGCGGCCATATCGACCTGCCGCGCGCGAAAGCCGGCGGCTTCGCCGGGGGCATGTTCGCCATCTTTCCGCCACCTGTCGAGAAATCCAGGCGCGGCGCCGTGCCCCTGGCGCCGAGCGCCGCCGAACCGCTGCCCCCCGAGGTTCCGCGCAATGAGGCGCTGACCTCGACCATCGCGATGGCCTCGATCCTGTTCAGGCTGGAACGGGCCGGAGCGCTCACCGTCTGCCGCAGCGCCGGCGATGTGCGCGGTGCCATGGCGCAAGGCTCGATCGCCGCAGTGTTCCACATCGAAGGGGTCGAGGCGATCGATCCCGAGCTCACCATGCTCGACGTGCTGCATGAAGCCGGCCTGCGTTCCCTCGGCATCGTCTGGAGCCGGCCGAACGCCTTCGGCCACGGCGTGCCGTTCCGCTTCCCGTCCTCGCCCGACACCGGCCCCGGCCTCACCGATGCCGGCAAGGCGCTGGTCAAGGCCTGCAACCAGTTGAAGATCATGATCGACCTCTCGCATCTCAACGAGAAGGGCTTTCGCGATGTCGCGGCGCTCAGCGATGCGCCGCTGGTCGCGACCCATTCCAACGTGCACGCGATCTGCGGCCATTCGCGCAACTTGACCGACTGGCAGCTCGGCGCGATCCGCGAAACCGGCGGCATGGTCGGGCTGAACTTCGCAACCGGCTTCCTGCGCGAGGATGGTCGCATGAATGCCGACACAAGCCTCGACATCATGGTGCGGCATATCGATTCGCTGCTGCAGGCGCTGGGTGAGGACGGCGTTGGTCTTGGCTCCGATTTCGACGGCGCCATGATCCCGGCCGTCATCGGGGATGTCGCCGGCCTGCCGAAGCTGATCGATGCATTGGCGGCACGCGGTTTCGGCCGCGCACTGATCGAAAAAATCGCCTATCGCAACTGGCTCAATATGCTCGAGAAAACGATAGGTTAGAGACAGCCTGCGGCATGGCGTGTGCGGCCCGCCGGCATATGTCGACAAGGACATACTTCGTCGGTGGAAGCCGGATGCGATTGGGTGGATAGCCGGCAATGCTGAAGACCTTCACGGATGAGGGCGGCGAATTCGAGCGAACCGATGTCGTCATCGTCGGTGCGGGTTTCACAGGCCTGTCGGCGGCGCTCGAGATGAAGAAGGCCGACATCGATTTCATTCTGCTCGAAGCAGGCGACCGCGTCGGCGGACGCGTCGAGTCCCGCCTGAACGGACTTGGCGAACGGATCGATAGTGGCGGCCAGTTCCTGTGCGAGGACATGCCGGAATTGATGGCGCTGATCGAGGCGCGCGGCAAGACGCTGGTTGAAACCTATGTCGATGGCGATTTCATCACCCAGCCGACGATGTCCGTACAACGAGCAGAGCGGATCTATGACGCGGCAATGGCAATCCGCGAGCGCATGAACGGGATCGATCCGGACGACGTCTCGATTGCCGGACTGACCGTTGCCGACTGGCTTGCCCGCCAGCGCGATTCGGCCGACGCCAGGGCCGTCTTCCGTTCGATGATCGAAGGTCTCTGGTGCATGACGCTGGATCAGATTCCTCTCTGGTATCTGATCGACAATGACCGACGCGTCACCAACGAGGTGCCGGAGCTGCAATATTTCGTGCGCGAAACCATGCATTCACTGGCCGACGATCTGGCCCGCGACCTCAGTGATCGGTTGCGGCTCAGCGAGCCGGTCACGCGCATCGAGTATAGTTCGCAAGGTGTTCTTGTCGTTTCGGCCGGGGGTGCCATCGAGGCGCGCACGGTTCTGGTTGCCGTCCCCCCGGCGACGGTGACGGAGCTCGCCTTTGCCCCCGCCTTGCCATCTGGACTGGGGCGGGCGCTCGGCGCCTGGAAAAGCGGCGCGGCTATCAAGATCCTGGTGCGCTATGCCAAACCGTTTTGGCGCGGGCGGGATTTGAACGGCATGGTGATGTGGCTCGATCCGCCGGGGCTGTTTGCCTGCGACGCCGGCAAGGATGCGGAGCATGCCGCGCTCGTCGTGTTCGTCGGCGGGTCGCTCGCGCTGCGCTGGCGTGACCTCGGCGAGGTGGAACTGCGTGCGGAGGTGACCGGCCGGTTGGAGGCAGCCCTTGGCCCGGATGCCGGTGATGTCATCGATTTCAGTTTGCGTGACTGGGTAGGAGATCGCTGGAGCGGCGGCGCGTACAGCGATCTTGTTGTCGACGTGACAGCAAGAGATGCCGAGCGAACGATCCTTGCCGGCGCACCGCCGGTGTATCTCGCCTGTTCAGAACTCTCGCCGTCGTTTCCGGGGTATGTCGAGGGCGCCATCATTGCCGGGCGTATCGCCGCGCACAAGATCATTGCCGAGCTTCAAGCTCCGGTCTGAGCCTGGTCTTTTCGAAAAACTGTTTGGCAAGATCGGGTCAGGTTGCGCCTCGAGCCCGAGCGCCGTCGAAGCTATGCCCGATTTTGCCCGACTTCGCCCGAATGCTGTTTCGAATTGGTTACAGTGCCAGTCCTTCGCCACCCCATCGTCGTTACAAAGTGCGGATAAGTTCATTTCACCGCCAAAAGAAACTCAGCGAAGGGGAAGGCAATGCATGCGAAAATCCAGACGATCCGCGGCGAGAGCCGCCTTCAGGCTCCAGAGCGCAATGACCGCCGTCCGAAACTGGCGCTGCGCCAGCGGGCCAGCGACCACCCCATGGCGATGTTCATGGTGCTGGCTGCTTGCGCCTTCGTCGGCATGGCGTTCACGCCGACAATCGGGCCGGCCTTCGCTTCGTTGAATCCGCCGTCCAATCTCATCGACGGCGCGCAGACGACGACCAGGACCGCGCGTCTGCCGGTACCGGTGACCGACTTCGCCTGCAAGGGCCAGACCTGGGGTGCCGAGAGTATCGATTGCCTGCGCGCAATCGCCGAACAGTCCGGAACACACAAGAGCCGCGCCATCCGCATGATCGCCACTGCCGCACCGTTGGCCGACACGCCGAATATTTTCTGATTTTGTCGTAGCACGATCCGAAACCGTTCCCGTTTTGGGATCATGTTCTGGACTCCCCGAGCGCTCCCTCCAGCGCGCTCTTCTTCGGCCCCCGCCCCCGGGGGCCTCTTTTTTATCCTTTAAAGGCCGCCTGTTCGGCAATGGCAGACAGCACACTGCGCACATCAAGCGTGCTGAACGGCTTTTCCAGGATCTGCGGCCGCTGCTGTGCCGGCAGGGCCTCGATTTCGGCTTTCGCACCGATCAGGTCGCCTGTGACCAGCACGAAACGCCGCGCCAGGTCAGGCTTTTCGGCGAGCAGCTCGCGATAGATCGATATGCCGCTGACGCCGGGCATGCGCAGGTCCGAAAAGACGATGTCCGGCGGCATGTGGCCGCTCAAAGTGGCGGCGGCCGATTCCCAGACAGGAACGATCCGCGACTTGATGCCCATCAGCTCGAGAATGTCGGAGAGCGAGCCGGCGACATCCGGCTCGTCGTCGATGATCAAGGCATGGCGCAGGCCGCTCGATCGCGGCTGGTTGTCGCCGGCGGTGGCGAGGCCGGCCACGATGGCCGGCAGCTGGACGACGAAACGCGCGCCTCTCGGGAGCACTTCCTCGAACCAGACATTG
>NZ_RZPQ01000410.1:0-5284 GCF_003999135.1 Mesorhizobium sp. M7A.F.Ca.CA.004.06.1.1
AACCATAGGCGATGGCATGATCAAGGATGGCGGGTGGTGTCTGGCCCAGCGTTTTGGCAAAAATCCCGGCCATACCAGCGATCCGCTCGGGGTCGAGGCAGAGATCGTCCCGCTCGAGCGGGTTGTAGAACATGTTCGCCGCATCGAAGCCGGGATCGCCGAGCACGCCCTTCGGATCGATAGCCAGCCAGCCGCGCCGTCCGTGCAGGATGTTCTCGTGATGCAGGTCGCCATGCAGTGGCCTGATATCGTGCGGATCGGCCAGCAGCCGGTCGGCAATAGTGGCGGCCTCGACATAGAGGCTCTCATGGCCGGCGTCGCGATCGGCATTTGCCTTGTTGAACAGGCTGGCGAACCGTTCCCTCAGTGGCTGAAGTTCGGGCGGGAAGGGGTCTTTCCCCTGTGAAAACAGTTTCGCCATCACCTCGGCCGCGATTACGGTCGCGGCAAAGTCGCCCTGTTCTTCGAGAACCTGCTGAAGCAGCGTTTCACCGGCGTATTCGAGCAGCATGCTGTGGCCGTCGCGGCCGAGCAGACGCACCGCGCCTTCGCCGCTCCGCCAGGCGAGATAATGCTCGCCGCGCAACTCGTCGGCGACATCGTCGAAAGGCTTGAGCGCCTTGACGATCGCCGGCGACCCGTCTTCGCGCAAAACCTTCCAGATGCGGCTCGAAAAGGTCTCGGCAATGAGTTCGGGCGCGCTGACTTTCCAGCGCGCCGGAAAGGCTGGCGTGTCCATCAGAGGCCGAGCATCAGGTCCATGTTCTGCACGGCGGCACCGGAGGCACCCTTGCCAAGATTGTCATAGACCGCCAGCAGCAGGGCCTGCGCCCGTTTGTCATTGGCAAAGACATAGACCTTCATCCGGTTGGTGCCGTTGTAGACCTCGGGATTGATCTCCGGCATGCGCTCCGAATGCGCATAGGGCGCCACTTCGACCACGCCGCCCTTGATGGCGGCGAAATGGTCGGCAATCGCCGCATGCAGCTCCGCACCGGTCGGCACATGGTCGAGGCCGCCAAGCTGCAACGGCACGACGGTGATCATGCCTTGCGCGAAATTGCCGACCGCCGGCTGCATGATCGGATCATGCGACAGCCTGGCATAGGCCCTCAATTCCGGCACGTGCTTGTGCTGAAGCGTGAGGCCGTAGGGCAGGAATTCCGAGGCTTCCTCGCCCTTGGCGACATAGTCCTCGATCATCGGCCGTCCGCCGCCCGAATAGCCCGAAATGCCGTTGACGGTGATCGGGAAATCCGCCGGCAGCAGGCCTGACGTGACCAGCGGCCGTAGCGTGGCGATCGGTCCCTGCGGCCAGCAGCCTGGGTTGGCGACGCGTTTTGCCGAGGCGATCGCCTTTGCCTGGTCCTTGTCCATCTCGGCGAAACCATACGCCCAGCCTTCCGCCACGCGATGCGCGGTCGACGCATCGATGACCTTGGTGGTGTCGTTGGCGATCAGCGAGACGCTTTCCTTCGCCGCGTCGTCAGGGAGGCACAGGATCGCGACATCGGCGGCGTTGAGAAACTCGGCGCGCGCCGCCGTTTCCTTGCGGCGGTCGGTCGGGATGGACATGATCTCCAGATCGCTGCGCTCGGCAAGCAGCGCCCTGATCTGCAGGCCGGTGGTGCCGTGTTCGCCGTCGATGAAGATTTTCGGTTTCATGGGTTGATCAAATTCCCTGATATTTCAAGATTATATGCCCTGACCTTGAATCACTGCGGCACCATTGTGGTTGCCGTTGTTCAACTCTTCAAGCCGGGCCTTTCGCTCAGCCAGCAGGCCGAGATATTGCATGGCCACCATCGAGCCGGCGATCGCCGTTATATCGGCGTGATCATAGGCCGGCGCAACCTCTACGATGTCGGCACCGACAATATCGATCTGGTTGAGTTGGCGCAGCGTCGACAGGATCTTCGCCGAGGACGGCCCGCCGGCAACTGGCGTGCCTGTGCCAGGCGCGTAGGCCGGATCGAGGCAGTCGATGTCGAAGGTGAGGTAGGTCTTCTTGCCGCCGGTGCGGTCGACGATGGCGTAGGCGATATCGGACGCCCGCATCTCCTCGATTTCATGGCCATGGAGGATCTTGATGCCGAACGTGTCGGGTGCATGGGTGCGGATGCCGATCTGGATCGAGCGGTCGGGGTCGATGATGCCTTCCTTGACGGCACGGCCGACGAAGGATCCGTGGTCGATGCGCTTGCCGTCGTCCGGCCAGGTGTCCTGATGGGCGTCGAACTGCACCAAGGCGAGCGGACCATGGACGGCGGCATGCGCCTTGAGCAGCGGCCAGGTGACGAAATGATCGCCGCCGAGCGTCAGCAGGAAGGCGCCGGACTTCAGGATCTTGGCCGCTTCACGTTCGATCGTGCCGGGTGTCTTCTGGTGATTGCCCGAATCGAGCAGGCAATCGCCATAGTCGACCACCGCCAGATGCTCGAACAAATCGCGTGAGAACGGATATTGCGGGTCGTTATCGAGGATCGCCGAGGCGCGGCGGATCGCCTGCGGCCCGAAGCGGGCGCCGGGCCGGTTGGTGACGGCGGCATCGAAGGGAATACCCCACACCACAGCATCCGCGCCCTTCACGTCCTTGGTGTATTTGCGCCGCATGAACGACAGCGCGCCGGAGTAGGTCGGCTCGAACGCGGCGCCCGTTTTGGAACGGGCGGTGAAGGCGTTGTCGATGTTGTTGTTCGCCATTACGGATCCTCGTTTTTCATCGGGTTGCAACAACTACAGAACCGGCACGGAAGATGCCAGTCACAGCTTGGCGAGACGGAATGGCGCTGCCCGAGTGCCACGGCAAGACAGGATTGTATCATCATGACGCAGACCGCGTTTCTCAACCCCACCCGTGCCGCGGCGTCGACCCGCACCGGCACGGTCGCCGGTGAACGCTTCCTGGTCCTCGATTCGTGGCGTGGCATCTGCGCGCTTCTGGTGGCGCTGTTTCACTTCCCGACCGGTTCGACGATTTCGCAAAGCGCCTTCATCGGTTCGTCCTACCTGTTCGTCGATTTTTTCTTCGTCCTTTCCGGTTTCGTCATCGCCAGCAGCTACGGCGATCGGCTGAACCAGCCGGAACAGGTCGCGCGCTTCGCACTGGTCCGTTTCGGCCGCATCTACCCGCTGCATCTGCTCATGCTTGCCGCCTTCGCCGGCTTCGAGTTGCTGCGGCTGATGCTGCCGCAATTGCACGGCACCGGGGCTGCCCCCTTCAGCGGAGGCTTCGACCTCGGCAGCCTGCTTGCCAATCTTCTTCTGCTCCAGGGTGTCGGTTTCGAGGATCAATTGACCTGGAATGCGCCAAGCTGGAGCATTTCGGCCGAGTTCTTCGCCTATCTCCTGTTTGCCGGCGTGGTCTTCGTCGCCGGTGCGCGCGCCTGGATATGGTTCGTCGCCGCCGCCGTCACCGCGCCGCTGTTCCTGCTCGGCTTCTCGAATCATCATATGGATGTGTCCTTCGATTTCGGCTTCATCCGTTGCCTGTACGGCTTCTCGCTCGGCGCCTTGCTGGCCTGGTTTCAGCATGATTCCATTGCAGGGGCGCGACAGGCCCTCGCCAGGAGCGGCCCGCGGATGGACTGGACCCTTGCCGAAATCGTCATGGTGACCGTCATCGTGCTTTTCGTCTCGCTGGCGGGCGGCAATGATTTCGGCATCGCGGCACCCCTGGTGTTCGCGCTGGCGCTGTTCCTGTTCGCCCATGAGGGCGGCTGGATCAGCGTCTTGCTGAGAACCCCGTTCATGTTGACGCTCGGCGCGCTGTCCTACTCGATCTACATGGTCCACATTTTCGTCCAGGCGCGCCTGATCAACATCGCCGGGCTCGTCGAGCGCAAGCTCGGCCTCGGCCTGATGGGCGATTTCATGCTGCGCGGCCAGCCTGCCACCGGCTTCGGCGCCGGCTGGACGGGAGCATTGGCGATCGTCGTCATGCTCGCGGCCACCATTGCCGCCTCCTGGATCACCTGGCGTTTTGTCGAGATGCCGGCCATGGCGTGGTTCCGCCGGCTCTCGAAACGCATCTGACGCGCACTCCCCGCGAACAACCGCTAGCCGGCTTCGTTCACCTGGATGTCACGAGGGTCGCCTATCCCGATCTCGATCCGGCAAGGAGCGATTCTCGATGCGGACCATCTGGCTGAGCCTTCTGTTTTCCTCGGCACTTGTGGCCTTTTCTGACCAGTCATTGGCCGGCGAGACCCGCGCCAGGCAGATTCTTGACCGCTTCGAGCACGCCAACCAGTGGCGCGACCACGTCATGGTGGCCGCGCATCGCGCCGGCAGCATGCAGGCGGGCAAGACGCTCTACGCGGAAAATTCGATTGCCGCCGTGGAGGGGTCGATCGCCATGGGCGCAGAAATCGTCGAGGTCGATATCAGGCGCTCGAAGGACGGTGAGTTCGTCGTCATGCATGACAGCTGGCTCGACCGCACCACCACCTGCAAGGGCGAGGTGGTCAAATACACCCTGGCCGAACTGAAGACCTGCAGGCTGGTGGTCGAAGGCACCGGTGCGGTGACGGGTGAAACAGTCTCGACGCTGCGCGAGATGCTGATGGCGACCAGGGACAGGATCCTCATCAACCTCGACAACAAGCTCGACGTCGGCGACCTCTCGGGCATGATCGCGGTGGCTCGCGATCTCGGCATGGCCGAGCAGGTTATCGTCAAGGAGAATTTGTGGAACCAGAACCGGATCACCACGGTCCAGGCGGCAATGACCGCTATCGGCGGCGGCTTCCAGTTCATGCCGATCATCGCCGATGATGCGGTGCGTGATGCCGGCTTCGCCCGGACGGTCGGCCATGCCTTTTCGCCGCGCGCAATCGAGCTGATCAACTGGCGGGCAGGCGCCGAGACGCTGACCGAGACCGGCGGACCGTTGTTCAGCATGCGCATGCGCGCGGCCGCGGTCAGGGGCAACTGGCACATCTGGGCCGACACCTACGCCATCGCCAACAAGCCGGGCGGCTTCCTTGCCGGCGGCCGCGGCGACGAACTGGCGGTGCAGGCCAGCCTGCCGCGCGAAGTCTGGGGTTTTTGGGCCGATCGCGGCGCCACAATCATCCAGACGGACGAGCCGAAGGCAGCCATCGTATGGCTGACGGCGAATGGTTTTCGCGTGCCTTATGCCAATGAGGCGCGGCCGGCCGAGCCGGCGAATACGGCGAGTATCAACTAGAGGCTCGCCGCTGGAACAGCGATCTCCCCCCTTGAGGGGGAGATGGCCGGCAGGCCAGAGGGGGTCGCCGCGCACAGAGCGCCAACCTTCATC
>NZ_RZPQ01000411.1:0-5280 GCF_003999135.1 Mesorhizobium sp. M7A.F.Ca.CA.004.06.1.1
TGGCGTGAGCGCGCGCGTTACCGGCCAGACGGCATGCACGACGATGTTCTCGACCAGGCAGTCCGACAGCACCATTTCGAGATCGCAGCTTTTGAGGCTGTCGGCGGCCAGCCATGTCGGCAGGAAGGCGATGCCGCAGCCGGCGAGCGCTGCATCCAGCATCGGTTCGCCATGGCCGAGAACGAGTCGCGCCTTGGGCATGAAGGTTGCGAGATGGCCGTCGGAATGCCTGATCACCCAGGGCCGGACGATGCCCTCGCGACCGTAGCCAATGACGCTGTGATCGGCGAGATCCTCGACCGATTGCGGCCGGCCATGCCTGTCGAGATAGTCGGGAGCCGCGCATATGGCCGAGCGCTGGGCGTAGAGGCGCCTGGCCGCAAGCGACAGGCTGTCGTCGAGTTCGCCCATGCGGATCGCCAGGTCGATGCCCTCCTCGATCAGGTCGACGCGGCGGTCATTGAAGGAGACTTCCACCGTCAGGTCCGGAAATTTCTTCGAAATCTCGAACAGCACGGGGGCGACGCAGCGTCGGCCGAAGGCCAGCGGCACGTCGATCCGAAGCCGGCCAGACGGGACCTGACGGCGCGAGGCAAGCAGCGACTGTGCGGCTTCGATCTCGGCAAGGGCCCGGACGCAGGCTTCATAATAGCTGACGCCTTCGCTGGTCGGGCTGAGGCTGCGGGTGGTGCGGTTCAGCAAGCGGACGCCGAGTCTCTGCTCCAGCTGCGCGATCGATTTGCCGATCGCCGACTTCGTCACATGCAGCCGCTCGCCGGCGCTGGTGAAGCTGCCGGCCTCCACCGCCTGAACAAACGCGACGATGCCTTGCAGGTCGGCCGTTTCCATGGCGATTTCCTATTGTCGACTTTTAATCCGCAATCAGTGTCAAATTATACCGCACGGAAGCACTATTTTCTATAGTCGAAAGGCATAAATGTCTCGCCTGGCATCAACGCACGGAGCGCGACACGACATGAGCACCCCAATCAACAGATCCTGGCAGATGAGCGGTTTTGGCCTGTCGAGGCTAAGCCAGGTGGAAGGCAAGGTGCCCGAGCCAGGGCCGCACGATTTGCTGGTGCGGACCAAGGCCGTGTCGCTCAACTACAAGGACAAGATGATCGTAGACGGCGTGCTGATCCCAGACCTTGCCTTTCCCTTCGTGCCGACATCCGACGCGGTGGGTGAAGTGGTGGCCGTCGGCAGTGCGGTCAGCCGCTTTCAGGTCGGCCAGCGCGTGCTCGGCCAGGTGATCGCCGATTGGCCGGATGGCGACGCACCGCCGGTGCTGCATAAGCACACGCTGGGGTCGTCGCTGTCGGGCATGCTTTCCGACCATGTCATTCTCGGCGAGGACGCCGCGGTGCTGGCGCCGCCATCGCTCGGCGATTTCGAGGCCGCGACATTGCCGATCGCGGCGCTGACGGCCTGGTTCGCCATGGCCGAAGCGACCAGACCGGTGCCGGGCCAGACCATTCTGATCCAGGGCACCGGCGGCGTGTCGCTGTTTGCGCTGCAGTTCGCCACCGCGTTCGGCCTGCGCGCCATCGTCACCTCAAGCAGCGATGAAAAGCTTGAGCGGGCGAGAAAGCTCGGCGCCTGGCAAGGGATCAACTACCGCACGCAACCGGCCTGGGATGAGGCCGTGCGTGAGCTGACGAATGGGCTGGGCGTCAACCACGTGCTGGAAATGGTCGGCGGCGACAATGCACGGCGATCGCTGAATGCGCTCGCCGCCGACGGTCGGCTGTCGATCATCGGCCTGTTGGGCGCGATGGAGCTCAGCTTCCCTATCATGCCCTTCATGCGCAACCGCATCACCGTGCAGGGCCTGTCGGTTGGCCATCGCCGCGCCTTCGAACGTATGAATCAGGCGATCGAGGCGCTGGCGATCAAGCCGGTCATCGACAAGCTCTTTGGCTTCGACGAGGTGCCGCAAGCCTTGCAGCATCTGGAGAAAGGGCCGTTCGGCAAGATCGTGATCACCACGAACTGACTTTTGCGATGGTCAGGGCAACTGCTTCAACACGCCGACAATTGCCTCGCCATCCGTGAAATAGGGATCGCCGCCGCCATTGCGTCCCGTACTGGTGGCGCCGACGCCCGATATATCGCTGGTCGAGATCAGCGTGCCGGCGGTGGCCAGGTCGCGCATCAGGAAATCGCGCTCGGCGTCGATGTCGGGGCCGATATGGTGGGTGACGGCGCCGGTGTCGTGGCTGAGGCCGACGCCGCGATCGAAGCTGGCCGAGCCCAGCCACAGCGGCCGGCCATCGTCGCCGCTTGCATCGGTCTGCCAGAAGCGGACATGATGCCGGCGGTCGGCGCTGAGGCCCTCCGGCTTTTCGAAGGCGAGATCCTGGGCGCGGCCATCGAACAGCAGCCTGCTGACCGGCGCATCGGGGTAGGGGTGGTCGAACAGCACGCTTTCACCGATCTCGATCGCGGTCTTCAGGGTCACGGCGTCGGCGGTGTCCCAGCCGGCGACGGCGAAGGCGTGCACTACTTCCTTTCGCGTACCGACAAGACCGACATTGATGGGATCGCCCGGAATGCCTTGTGGCGTGTGCGTCACCATCTCGAAGCTGTGCTTGCGAAAGCCGCGATCGTGAAACGTCCAGAATTCCGGTGCGGCGAAATAGGCGAGCGCCAGATAGGCGGCCAGCAAGGTCGCCACCCAGATTGCAACGCGTCGCCGAAAACTTCGCTGGCTCATGAACGCCGCCCGATCCGTGCGGTATCTGTTGCCTGACGGACCCTGGAAATCAATGGCCAGCAGCGCGCCGCCGGTCTATCGTGGGCATCGTTTCCTCGCGGGGGCAGCAATGGAGCGGAAGCCGGCAGGCCGCAAGCCAATGGCGTTGACCGCCGAGCTTGTCGCGCAAGTTGAGCGTGTCGAGCCTGATCCCGGGCCAGAGCCCGGAACCAGCGAGCACACCGATGTGGAGTTCGATGGCCTGGTCGAAAAGCTGCTTTTGCAGCATCGTCCCGAGACGCTTTGGGTCTTTGCCTACGGGTCGTTGATCTGGAACCCCGAATTCGCCTATGTCGAGCAGCGCCCGGCCACGGCGCCGGGATGGCACCGCTCGTTCTGCCTGAAGCTGACCCGCTGGCGCGGAACCCGCGATTTGCCGGCCCTGATGCTGGCGCTCGATCGAGGCGGCAGCTGCAGCGGCATCGTCTATCGGCTGCCCGCGGAAGATCATTTCGGGCAACTCGGCCAGTTGATGCGCCGCGAGATCGATGCCAACCCGCCAACCAACGTGCCATGCTGGATCAAGGTCAAGACCAGGGACGGGCCGCTGCGTGCCTTGGCTTTCGTCGCCGCGCCGGACGGCAGCGCCTATGCCGGCCGGTTGCCGTTGGAGCAGGTTGCCGACACGCTGGCGCGGGCTGCCGGTCATTGGGGCTCTTCGGCGCAGTATTTGTTCAGGACCGTGAGCAAGCTTGAAGAGAGCGGCATCCGCGACCGGAATCTCTGGCGCATCCAGGACTTGGTTGCACGGCAGATCGCCGCTTCAACCGGTGGCGCCGATTAGGCTGATCTCTTCCTAACGGCAGGCGCGATAACCGTTTTTGCGGTTCTTGATGTCGAAATGGAAATGGTTGCGGTGGTCGTAATTGTAGCCGGGGCCGAGCACGGTGGTGAAGTACTGGCAGCCGTCGGCGCGCACATTGTTGAGGAAGCCGCGGGTGCGGAAAGCGAACAGGCCGGGCTTACGCACGTCAATGTCGTCGCCATTGTTGAGTTCGATGCTCATGACGTCGAGCGCATTTCCCTTGCCATGCTCGGACAGGACACCTTCGCCGGCAATCCTGCGGCAGGAATAGCTGGAGCCCTGGTGGATGGTCTTGACGCCGGAGAAATAGCGCCAGCGGGCGGAGGGGACGAGCTCGTTCTTCGTCCAGCCGGCAAAGGTGGCGGCCATGTCGCAGGTCAGGGTTGCCGCGGGTTTCATCTGGATGTTGCCGATGGCCGAAACCTTGACCGGATAATCGATGCCGCACTGGCCTTCATGGATCGGCGCCAGGTCGGTGTAGGCGACATCGAGACGCTTCAATTGCTGCCGGCAGTCGGTTTCGCTGGCCGGCATCTGCTCGACGGGCGACATCGGCTCGTCCATGCGCGGATAAGCGGCCTGCGTCATGTATGGATTGGAAGGGACAAGCTTCTGCATGCCGGCATATTGCGGCACGGCAGCCGTCTGCGCGCCGACGTCGACGGCCGGCTGCAGCGACAGCACACTGCCGGTGTTGCAGGCGGAAAGCGCCGCCAGCGCCAGGCCGGCGGTCAGCATTGCTGCATATTTTGTCTGGCGCGCGGTGGCGAAAAACACGGCCCGAAATTTGCCGGCCATTGGCGGAATCCCGTTGATGGATATCCGGCATTTTAACGATCAAGGGTAAAGGAAAACTCAGCGCCCGCGTTCATGCCTGCGGCCGAATTGCGGCACGCGGATCATCGGCGAGGGCAATTCATCTTCGACAAGGCGCCTACTAGTTTTATAATAATTGCGGTTGGAGGGGTAAATGTCGATCTGGCGTACGATAAAACGGTTCTTCACCGCCCGGGATCTGCGTGAAGTGTATGTAACTTTACGCAGGAGTCCCTATTCGTTTGCCTTTCTTCTGAAGCTGGACAGGGATCAGCAGAAGTATGTTGTGGTTCAATTCCGGCATAAAAGTTTCGTCCAAGAGACTTGCAGCATGAGTATCGAAGATTTTGATGATTTTACACGTGGTGTTTTGATCATGAGGGCCGAGATCGACAAGCCGCTCCCGCCGAGCGCTCTGCAATAGATTTAGCCCAATTCCTGAGTGCGCTTTCGGCTATTGGCAGAACGTCCCGCCATGCCGTCTCGGTTCGAGATCGAGATGGAAATGCAGGGAGTGATCGGCATCGGCGCCCGGACCGAGCACCGTCTTGAAGGGTCCACAGGCGGCCTTGCGCACGGCATTGAGGAATTTGGCGTCCTTCTCCGGCGGCGCCGGGCCGACCTCGATCTTCTTGCCGTCCGACAGCGTGAAGCTGGCGATGTCGAGCGCGTTGCCGAACGCGTGTTCCGACAGTTTTCGGGTGCCGTTGCGTGGCCGGCAGACAAAGGCCGATGCCTGGCCGATCGATTTCAGGTCCTCACCGAATTCGGCTTTCGCCGCCGGCTGGATGACATCGGCGGCAAAACGCGCCGTCGCCTCGGCCATCTTGCAATTGAGCTCGGTGCCGGGGCCGATGGCGACGGACTTTCCAAGGTTCTTCAGCACGATGGGGTATGGGAT
>NZ_RZPQ01000412.1:0-5279 GCF_003999135.1 Mesorhizobium sp. M7A.F.Ca.CA.004.06.1.1
GATGGAGATTGAGCTTGCCCATCACGCCAGTGGCGTCAGCGGGCAGGTCCGCATTTTTGCGAGTGTTTCGACGATCATCCAGCATCTGCCGTCGGATCTGAGCAACTTTCTGGGGACGCATTCGGCCATTCGAATCGATCTGGAGGAGGGCACCAGCCAGCAGGCCGTGGACGCGGTGGCCGAGAACGCTGCGGATATCGGCGTCTTCGGTGGCGTCGTGCCCCGTCGCGGTTTGAAATACATCCCGTATCGCAGCGACCGCCTCGTGGTGCTGGCTCACAGGGACCACCCGCTAAGCTCGCAAACTTCCGTCAAGTTCGCCGACCTCCCGGATTATGACCTGATCGGGCCAAGCAGGGGAAGTTTTCTGGATATGCTCGTCATTCGCGCCGCGGCTGAGCTGAGCAAACCGTTGAAAATGCCAATCCGGGTCAACGGGTTCGAGACGGTGTCGACAATGGTAGAGGCGCAGATGGGCGTCGGCCTCGTGCCGGCGGGATGTGCCGCCCGTTATGTAACGGGTGGCATGCTTGCGGCAATCGCGCTCGACGAGCCTTGGGCAGTCAGGCAGTGGAACATCTGCGTTCAGGACAGTCAGGGCCTGCCACCACCCGTGAAGCTGCTGTTGAAGCACCTTACCAACAGTTGAGAGGCTGGTCCGCCGGCTAACCGGTGCGTCGCGTCCGACGATGCGAGCTTTCCAAAGGACGACTTCGAAGGGTCCGGGTCGGCCCATATAAGTCCTGCCGCAGAGAGGGCCGAGCGAATGCGCCCGCCTCTTCAACTCAATTTCGAAAGGCAAGGCCTTGAAGATAGTAGTGCTCCCAGGAGACGGGATCGGTAAGGAAGTGACCGCGGAGGCAGTAAGGGCGCTGCACGCGGTCATCGGTAGTGAACTCCCGCTCGAACTCACAGAAGCCGTAATCGGAGGTGAGGGGCTGGAGCGCTTCGGCGATGCCCTGCCGCCTGATACCCTCGACATCTCACGCAAAGCTGATGCCATTCTGCTTGGCGGAACCGGCGTTCCTGAGGATGAGAGGCGAGCGCCGAGCGAGGGGGCCGGTTACGGCCTGCTCAAGCTGCGCAAGGCCCTCGGTCTCTATGCTAACTTCCGCCCGGTCGTGCTTTATCCCGAGCTTGTGGACGCCTCCACACTCAAGCCCGAAATTGTCACGGGGGTCGATCTGATCATCTTGCGTGAACTGACCGGCGATCTCTATTTCGGCCAGCCGCGTGGTGTCTCTCGTGACGAGACTGGCGCGCGTGTCGGCATCAACACGATGCGTTATACCGATGCCGAGATCGAGCGCATAGCGCATGCGGGCTTCCAGGCCGCCGCGAAACGACGTAAGAAACTGTGTTCGGTTGACAAGGCAAACGTCCTTGAAACGATGGCGCTGTGGCGCGAGGTCGTTATCGAAGTCAGCAAGCAGTATCCCGATGTGGAATTGACGCATCTCTACATTGACGCGGCGTCCATGGCCTTGATCCGGAATCCCAAGCAATTCGATGTTGTCGTGACGGGCAATGTCTTCGGCGATATCCTCTCCGATGCGGCGGCCATGTTGGCCGGCTCAATCGGAATGCTGCCGTCGGCCTCCCTCGGCGATCACAACAAGGGCCTATACGAACCGGTCCATGGCACCGCGCCGGACATCGCTGGCAAGGACTTGGCGAACCCACTGGCCGCAATCCTTTCGGTTGCCATGATGCTCCGGCAGTCGTTTGGCCGCGACCAGCACGCTTCGCGTATCGAGCAGGCCGTACGGTCAGTGCTGCGCGAGGGGTATCGGACCGCAGACATCTATCAACCCGGCTGCAGGAAGATCGGCACGAGGGCCATGGGTGAAGCAGTTGTCGAGGCGATCCGCAAGCAGAAGGTTGGCGGGGAGGCGGAATTTGCCTGACCGGCCGCTATGACCTGCTGCTCTCGCGGCAAGTCGGTCGCGTCCGCATCGCCGATTGCGACGACAGGTCACCAAACCGAGACTTACTTCGGTTGACTGACCAGCGGTACTCGAAGGCAAGCCAGACATGTTCGAGCGACGTCACGTGGCCGAAGAGGGCTGAATCAGCCGCCGAACATCATAGGTGCCGGGCCGTAGCGACGGACGGCGGATCGTGAGAGCCGAGGGACGGCAGATGAAACATGGCGGTCCTTTCGAACTTGCCTTCGGTCGTGGATTGCTGAAGCTGGCATTGCCGCAAGGCGCGGAGCCGACAGTAATCCGGAAGGCGTTGTTGCCAAAACTCTTCGACGCCTCTTCAGCAATTGCATCCGCCTTCGCGAATCCGATTGGCTCCGAGCCTTTAGCCCGTCTGGTGGTCGGGCGTCGGAGCGCCTGCATCCTTATCTGCGACATCACGCGCCCGGTGCCGAACCGGCTATTCCTACGCGTCATGATCGAGACAATGATTAAAGGCGACATTCCCGCGGACAGGATCGATGTGCTCGTTGCCACCGGCCTTCATCGTCCGAACGAGGGTGTGGAACTGGAGGAACTGGTCGGCGATCCTTGGGTTCTGAAGACCGTCCGCGTCACCAATCATTTCGCACGCAACGAACACGACCACGTCGATCTGGGACATACGCAGACGCGTGGGACACCGATCCGGATCAATCGGCTTTTCGCGGATGCGGACCTCCGTATCGCTACAGGCCTGGTCGAGCCCCATTTCATGGCAGGCTGGTCCGGTGGTCGAAAGGTTGTCGCCCCCGGCGTTGCCGGCCACGAAACCATCCGCACCTTCCACTCGGCGCGTTTCATGGAAGACCCGCTGTCAGTCCAGTGCAATCTGGTCGGCAACCCGCTCCATGAGGAACAGTTGCAGATCGTACGCAAGGTTGGCGAAATCTATGCGTTGAACACCGTGCTCGATGAAGATCGCGATCTGGTTTGCGTGACCTTTGGCGAGATCATAGCCAGCCATCTGGCTGCGGTCGATTTCATCGCCGACACGACGATGATCGACGTGCCGCGCCGGTTCAAGACCGTGGTGACGTCGTCTGCAGGCTATCCCCTCGACAAGACCTACTACCAGACGATCAAGGGTATGGTGACGCCGATCGACATTCTCGACCCGGGCGGGACGCTGATCATCGCCTCGGAATGTTCGGAGGGCTTTGGCAGCCACGAATTCCGCCAGGCGCAAGCGCGCTTGGTGGAGATGGGACCCGAGCCATTCCTTGCCACGCTTACGGCGAAGACGCTTGCCGACATCGATGAATGGCAGACGGAGATGCAGCTGAAGCCGATGCGGGTGGGCAAGATCCAGCTCTACACGACCGGGCTAGATCGCGAGGAACGCCGCATCACCGGAGTTGAACTGGTCCCCTCGGTAAACGACGCAATCGCGGCCAGTCTTGAACGCCATGGCGACCCCGCCGTTGCCATCATCCCGGAGGGACCATACGTCATTCCGATCTATCGGCGGGCAGGACTGTGAGACGCGTCCACCTCGATGCAGTCGGCGGCATCGCCGGCGACATGTTCGTCGCGGCAATGCTCGACGCGCTGCCTGACCTGCGAGAGCGCGTACTTGCCGACGGCGCTGCAGTGCTTCCGGTTGAGGCCGGTGGCATTGCCTTCGAGGAAGGCGAGAGCCTGTCGATGCGCGTGCGGCGCTTCGGTCTGGTCGCGAAGCGCGCGATTTCGGCTGCAGCGCCACACGCCCATGCGAACGCATATGGTGATGATGATGGCCACCATCACCATCACGATCGCAACCAGATTCCTGATGAAGCGCATGCAGGTAGTTTTGCTGACATGGTGGCACGCATCAAAGCCGCGGATCTCCACGATGGAACGGCTGCCAGGGCCATTGCGATACTGACGATCATTGCCGAGGCGGAGGCGGCCATCCATCGCGTGCCGGTCGAAAGGGTACATTTTCACGAGATCGCCGACTGGGACTCCCTGGTTGACGTCGTCTGCGCCGGCAGCATCGCAGCGGCGCTCGACAAGACGGTGTGGAGTGTCTCGGCTCTGCCGCGAGGCGGTGGCCTTGTGCACACCGCCCACGGGCTGCTGCCCGTTCCCGCGCCTGCCACGGCCGCGATCCTGACCGGTTTCGAATGGCGCGACGACGGGATATCAGGCGAGCGCGTGACGCCGACCGGCGCGGCGATCCTTAAACATCTCACAGCGCCTGGTGCTGGCGGCACGTCTGGCCGGCTTGTGTCGTCCGGAACAGGCGCGGGGACGCGGCACCTGCCCGGGATGCCGAACATTCTTCGCGTTCTCGTCCTAGAGAACGAAGTCTCAACTCCGAGCGACACCATCAGTGTCATCGAATTCGAAATCGACGACATGACCGGCGAAGAGATGGGCGTCGCCTGCGATCGCCTCAGGGCAACGGACGGCGTGTTGGATCTCTCCGTGGGGCAGCGCCTCGGCAAGAAGGGGCGTCCCGCCTCGTCGTTCCGGCTTCTGGCGAGACCGGAACTGGCCGATCAGGTGACGGCCCGGTGTTTTGCCGAGACATCGACAATCGGCTTGCGCCTGCGGGAGGAACGCCGGCTGGTCCTCTTCCGGGAAAACGTCAAGGCTGCCGGACTTGCCGTCAAGGCGGTCCTCCGGCCATCGGGCATCACACGCAAGGTGGAAAGCGATGCCCTTCGAGGCGGAAGCCTTGCCGAGCGCCGCGCCATGAAGTGGCAGGCCGAGACGACCGACGATGAATGACATTGCGCCGGCACAGCGTCTTGACCGCGTTCTTGACCGTTTCGAACAGCTCGCCATTGCTGTCAGCGGCGGCGTGGATTCAGTGACGCTGGCAGCCTTCGCACATCGCAAGCCGGGCCTTGCGGTGACGGTAATCCATGCCGCCTCACCAGCCGTTCCGGAAGAGGCGACGGCACGCGTGCGGGGTCTGTCAGATACCGAAGGCTGGACGACCCTCGTCATCGGAACTGGCGAGTTCGAGGATTCACGCTATCGGGACAATCCCTCGAACCGCTGCTATTTCTGCAAGACCAATCTCTACGATCGGATACGCACACTGACGCCGCATGTGATCGCGTCGGGTGCCAATCTCGATGATCTCGGCGACTATCGTCCCGGGCTGCTGGCTGCCGCCGAGCGCCAGGTGGTACATCCCCTCATCGAAGCGGAAATGGCCAAGGCCGACATTCGCGCGCTTTCTCGCGAGCTTGGCCTGGGCTCTGTCGCCGAATTGCCCGCCCAGCCATGCCTGGCAAGCCGCGTCGAGACGGGAATAGCGATCGATGCCCGCGACCTCGCATTCATCGAGAAGGCCGAGCGGCATCTGGCTGACAT
>NZ_RZPQ01000413.1:0-5278 GCF_003999135.1 Mesorhizobium sp. M7A.F.Ca.CA.004.06.1.1
GGCCAAGACCGGCCACTGGGTGCTGGAATTCGATCCCGAGACGCGCAAGAAGATCGATCCGCTGATGGGCTATACGACGTCGGCAGACATGAGAAGCCAGATCAGGCTTAGCTTCGACACGCGGGAAGAGGCGGTAGCCTACGCCGAAAAGCAAGGGCTCGCTTTCCGCGTCGAAGAGCCGAAAGAGACCAAGCGCCGCCAGATTTCCTATGCGGAGAATTTCCGCTATGACCGCAGGACGCCCTGGACGCATTGAACGGCGGCCAATGCCAGAATATCCAGCCGGCCCAAAGGCCGGCCAGCGGTCCCGTAGCTCAGCTGGATAGAGCACCGGCCTTCTAAGCCGATGGTCACAGGTTCGAATCCTGTCGGGATCGCCAAAGCCTTTCGGTCCGTTCCGGACACATAGGTTACGGTTTATACCGGAGACGTGGGCTTTCAGAGAGCGGCATCGGGCCTCGTGCGCTCAAACCGCCGCGGCCAGAAGCAGCGTTACCCCCAGGACCGTCGACGCATAGATCGTCGCTAGAAGCACGATCGGCCGAGGATACTCGGCGGGTGTCGCGAGGCCGGCAAAGTCGGGATTTCGGGTTTCGGTGCCGGGCCACGGGACGTCGTCGTCGGCGGCGGCGTTGTCATTGCAAGCGCGCACAGAAAAACGCCGGGCTATATCGGCGGCGATCAGAGGATCGTCCGCCACCAATTTCGACCAGTCCGAAACAATGCCGATTTCACGTTTGAACATCGCTCGCCTCCCGTTTGCGCTCTAACAGCGATATCTAAATTATGTTCCACCGATAGTTTGACGAGGCGGACCGCTCTTGGTCACTGCGGCCTTCTGATTGACGAAAATCACGCCTGCTGCCTCCAACCCTCGACGGATGGCAGCCAGCTTGGCCGAACTCGGAATCCTTCGTCCGCTCTCGAAACTGCCAATCGTTCCTTCGCTGAGGCCGCACTTCGCGGCGAGTCGCACCTGCGACCATTTCAGCATCGCTCGTGCGGCTCTGCACTGCTGGGATGTAAGGGGCTGGATCCCTGAAACGGTGGAGCTTCGCTTGTTCACATCCTCAGATCCCTTCGCTTCGGCGGGACATGGCTTTGCACCAGGCGTACCTTGTCCCTATCCACTGTGACCATTGTCCCGAGCGATACCGTGACCTTGTCGCCGTCGATTCGCGTAACGCCGCCGGATAATTCCATCAGCTGGCCCTTGGTCAGCCTGGTCGCCGGATCAATGACCGAATGCGGAAAATTGTAACCGGGGATCGACACGCTGACGCGGTCTTCCGTGACGCGCTTCAGCACCGTCGCCATGACCGCCACTTCGTCGCCGACCTTTATTGCCATGCCACTGATTCTGGGGCGTCATCTGCCGGCGTCAAGGATTAGCTAGATCTGATATAACAAAATCGCGGAATCAGCTTTCTCCATGCAGGGTCGCCCCGACAGCGGCAAATACCGCAAGCCGTCCAACTCTGTTCGGTGATGAGGCGTTGGCGTGGCTCGGGCAGCCGCCCGGCGCCAGCGTATTATTTCGTGACTCCGCCTTTTCGGAACCTTCCTGCGCACAGCGCGTTCGGCCCGCTGTATTCGAGAACCCTCATATAAAAGTGGACAGGCGGGAGGCAAACAAGGGTGGGGAGGAGTGTTGCCATGTCGAAGCGAGAAATAGGCATATCTTCGGCTCTGGATCGGCGTATCGCCGATCTCAAGGCCAAGATGCAGGACGCCCGGATCACGGAATACGAAATGAAAACCTTTCAAAAAGTGGCTTCAGCCATGGGAGGCGACGGAGGTTCCCTGCGCCTCGATGCCGACGACCTGATCGCGGCATCCTTTGTCGTCGATGCGCTGAGTGAGTCAACGCTCAACTGACGACGCGGTCTGGTTCGCGCGCCGTTTTGCCCTTGTCCGGCCGGCAATTGGCTCACGCCTTCAAGCTCTGAAACAGGATGGCTGCTTTCAGCGGCCGTCTTGTGGCACGTTTGCGCAAGCCTCCGTCGCAAGTCACCGATCGGGGCTGGCGGGTGGATTTGATTCCGCCGCCCGACAGAAATTGGAGGGAAAGTCTTATCAATTTGTTTGGGTTGGTGCGTCATAGTAGCGACGGCTAACGGAGTTGAACGGGATGAAGCTCGATCTGTCGCCGACGAGCTGGGGCAGGGTGATCGCTGTCACGGTAGTCGGTACTGCATTCTTCATTGCCGTGGCGTTCTTCGTCGATTCCTTCAATTTCCCCTATCTTTCGCCCGAGGCCGTGTGGCGGGCGAAGATGACCGACTTGTTGCTGCCTTTGGTGCTGGGCGGCTCGTTTCTGTTTTTCCTGATGTGGAAGATTCGCCAGCTGGCCATCGCGCAGCGCGATCTCAGCATCATCGCCGCGACAGACAGCCTGACGGCGGTGCTGAACCGTGGCGCCTTCTCTATGCTGGTCGAAGCCTATCTCGAGCAGACCCGAAAGCAGGAGCAGACCCGTTCGGGGGCGCTGCTGATCATCGACGCCGACCACTTCAAGTCGATCAATGACCGCCTGGGTCACGATTGCGGAGACCAGGCGCTCAAACTGATAGCACAGGCGATCAAAGGGCAACTGCGTGGCGGCGATATCGTCGGCCGCATCGGAGGCGAAGAATTCGGCGTGTTTCTGCCCGGCGTGGACCCCTCGCAATCCTGGGTGGTCGCCGAAAGCATCCGCCGGCGTATCAGGGAGATGGAATTCTCACCCGGCGGCAGGCCTTGTCCGCTTTCCGTCAGCATCGGCGGCACAAGCTTTACCGGCCCGATCACCTATGAGGAAATCTTCTCCGCTGCCGACAAAAGGCTTTACACGGCCAAGTCGAACGGACGCGATCAAGTCAGCTTCGATCCGGCCGGAACGTCTCCGGCGCCTCTGCCCGGGGTTGCCACCGTGCATTGATGGGTGACTCGGGACCGTCGCGCAGCAGTGCTTTGGCTGCCGACATCACGCTAAAGAGATAGTTTTCTCACGCCTGAAGCGCCAGATATCGAAAATCTGTCGACTTATACGCCTTGCTTCGACCAGGAGCTTTTCCGCGGGACTCCGCTTTGGAGCGGAATTTGCGCTGGCTCTCACGAGCCGCTCCTCACTAAGAAGGCTGGTCAACCCGAAGGCCTTCTCACGAATAAGGTCATTTTGCACACACAGTGCGGGCAACAGTTGGTAGATCGCTTTGCTTGACGATGTCGGAAGCGACGGATCGAAGATAACGTGATCGGCGGGCGCATCGAGACTTCGGGCGATCAGATCGCGCGCTGCTTGCTTCGAAATGATGTACCCGGCCGCTCCGATGTGGAACCCATATAGCCTAACAACCGAAAACACCCGACTGACGCAGGTGCGCTTCATCGCGATAACGGTTTTCTTTAGGTAGGTTTCCAGCTTGACGATATCGGCGTTGGCCGGAATCCATCCATCATCGGAAAGCATTGGGCCAGCTGCTTCGGACAACAGGACATCATCCTCGAAGATCGCACCAAAGGCATCCTCACCATCTGCGATGATGGTCCAGCAAACCTTGTGGCTCATAAGGCAAGCCGCTTCCGTGGGAGTTAAACTTGGTGAAGTCGCAGCAAATTCCGGTCGATGCAACGCGTCTACGGCAGGAACCCGGTCGAACGAAACACCAACCTTCGCGAATTCAGCCGTGACATGGGCAAGTCGATCGGGAGACCGATCGAGGTTAATAACCATACATTTCATTGATGCCCCCCACAGGCTATCGGTCGATAATTACTGCCTTGACCTTGAAATAACTTGCTTAACTAACTTGAAATAACTTGCTTAACTAAATAGCGAGACTCTGCAAGGGGTAGGCGACGCAGCTTAGGCTGCCAGTGATGTTTTTGAGCAATAGATGGACGACTTAGCACTCACCGAATGCCCCCGTATTGACGCAACCTGCGTAATGGGCGACCGATATCTCGGGCAGCTAAATACCAGCTGAAGGTAGATATCTCTGTTCACAGCGATTTTTCAGCAGCTGCGTTAGCTCTGCTCGGCCACAAGTAAGGCCACCGATCGCCATGTGGGCAGCACGGCAACGGCCAGATTTTCACTATCGGCAAACAGCCGGCCAAGCTAACAAAGCGCAGCGACCATGATCCATTTGTTCAACGGCTTTCAGGATCCCTTCGGCGGCAGTGACCTTGAAGCTCTGGAACTGTACCGGCTGTTGAGTGCCGATTCCGAGGTGCATCTGTGGGCAACCTCCTCCAGCGTGTCCGGCGAGTTGATGCGGAACTTCCCGATTCGCCGCGTCTCGCTGTCGAAGTGGGATGTCCCGAATGGCGGCACCTACGTCTTTCTCGGCTCGCATTGGCGCAACAAGGTGTGGCCTTACCTGATCCCGCGGCCGCGCCGGCTGATCTATGTCTTCAATACCTTTCACCCGAAAATCATCGCGCTGACGACGCGCATGCCCCGCATGCTGAACTGGCCAGACGCCGAACTGGTGCTGATTTCCGATTTTCAGAGACGGATGCTGCGGGTCGATGGCGTCGTGCATCCATCGCTGATCGATGTCGAACGTTTTTCACCCCGGCGTCTGGCTTCGGATCGTCCGTTCACCGTCGGACGCTTGAGTCGCGACGGGCCGGGCAAACATCATGCCGATGACATACCCCTCTACGAGACATTGCTGGCCGAGGGCACAGCCTTGCGGATTCAGGGCGGGGCAGGGCTCAAGGACAGCCTCATGCCGCATCCGCAACTCGAACTGTTCCCACCCGGCCGATTTTCCGCCGAAGAGTTTCTGCGGACGCTCGACGTGTTTTATTATCGCACCGGTTGGCATGTGGAGACCTTCGGTCGCGTCGTGTTGGAGGCGATGGCCTGCGGTTTGCCTGTGGTCTGCCATTCCCATGGCGGCTATTCCGACCACATAAGGCATGGCGAAAACGGTTTCTTGTTCGAGACGACTGAACAGGCGTTGCGCATCCTTGCCGATCTCAAAGCCGATCCGGCATTGCGGGCGACAGTGGGAAAAAGGGCGAGGGAGTCCTTCGAACAGATCTATTCTTCCCAAGCTGTGCGACAGAGGCTGGATTTCTATTTGCGTTAGCCCGGCGTCTGAAACCGTCTGCCCGGCCGGTTTGGCATCCAGATCGACATCGCGTTAAAGGGTGAGCACCCGAATGGCCTCCGGGTGGGTGGTGGGCTTCGGCGCGGAAACAGACTGTGCAGGACTTCTATCGATGACATTGATGGGCGCGGCGGCACTGCTGATCCTGATCCTGACTTACGCCGGTGTTGCAA
>NZ_RZPQ01000414.1:0-5250 GCF_003999135.1 Mesorhizobium sp. M7A.F.Ca.CA.004.06.1.1
CTACGATGCAGCGCATCTCGGCTCGCACCCCGATCAACTCACCCGGTCGATCCGGGTTTTCCGCGGCAAGGTAGAGCTGGCGTCCTTCGCCTCGGGTGGCGACGCCGCCAACTGGCCAGACGGCGCCGACATTGCCGTTACCGTCACCACACGGCAGAAATCGGCTGAGGTTACGCAGACCTATTCCTGCCAGGGCGAAGCCGATCAGTGGCGCTGCGCGGCCAGTTCGAAGATGAGCGATTCTTCCTGCGACATCGCGCAGAAGGAGATTTTCCTCAAGCGTGGCGCCAATGGCACGATGATGCTGGCCAACCCCAACAGCGCGCTCGCGATCGTCGACCTGTGTTCGAAGGCCGCCGACGGCAAGACGAAATCCGACGACAAGGTCTACCGGCTGCAGCCAATGCCGCAATCGGCCTGCTCGCCTTGAGCTTCAATGGAGGGCGCGAATGGATAAGGCAAAAGTCTTTTGGTCTGGCGGATCGCAAGCAGTACGCATGCCGAAGAAATACCGTTTCGATACCGGCGAGATTTCAATCCGTCGCGAGGGCCGAGCGGTCGTTCTCGAACCGCTTGCGCAGGATTGGGTCTGGCTCGACAGTTTGACCGGGCCACTTGACGACGATTTTGTTGAGGCAGCTTTGGAAGGCCGATAGAGACTGGCGGCGCAGACCATAGGATCCATGCGTGACATCTGAGCGCTGCTGCGGTGCAGAATTCTGTTCCGCTGCACTCTACGAAGGTCGCGGCATGGATCCTCGGGTCTCCGCGACGGAGCTTCGCTCCTGCTTCGCCCGTGGATGACGAAGTCGAGAAGCTTCGGTTAATTTTCCCAAGTCGCTACAGGAAATCGCCTCAGGCGAACGGCACGGCCGTCGTGCCCTTCGGCAGCTTGGCCTCGTCGTCGGGCTCGACATGGATGGTGACGCGCACCGAGGGGATTTCGGCCTTCAGCGCGTCCTCGATGCGGTCGCAGATGACATGGCTGGCGCCGACCGACATGTCTGCGTCGACGACCAGATGAAACTCGATGAAGGTGGCGCGGCCGGCGATGCGCGTCTTGAGGTCGTGCACCTCGAGCGCGCCCTTGCAATTGGCCGAGATGACGTCACGGATGCGCATGTGTTCCTGGGTGTCGACGGCGCGGTCCATCAGGCCGTTCATCGACGAGCCTATGACATGCCAGCCCTGCCACAGGATGTTCAAAGCCACGAGGACGGCAAGTGCGGGGTCAAGGATCTGCCAACCGGTCAGGATCGCTCCGACCAGGCCGCCGAAGACGCCGATCGAGGTGACCACGTCGGTCATGATGTGGTTGCCGTCGGCAACCAGCGCCGGTGATTTCTCCGCCCTGCCGGCGCGGATCAACGTCCAGGCCCAGAAGGCGTTGATGACCGTAGCGACGCCGTTGACGGCAAGACCTTCCCAGGGCTGTTCGAGCGGTGCCGGGGTCTGCCAGTGGCGCCAGACCTCGTTGAGGATCAAAAGGGCGGCGAGCACGATCAGCACGCCTTCCAGCACCGCCGAGAAATACTCGGCCTTGTGATGGCCGAAAGGGTGGTCCTGGTCGGCCGGCTTGTGGCTGACCTGGATCGCCCAGAAGGCTGCAACCGAGGCAATGACGTTGACGATCGATTCCAAGGCGTCCGAGTAGAGCGCCACCGAGCCGGTGACGTACCAGGCGGCAGCCTTCAGCGCGAGCACGACAAAAGCGACGATAATCGACCAGAAGGCAAGATTGGCGATTTTGCGCTTCGCGGCCGCCTTGGCCGCGGTCGCCATCGTGTTCTCGGCTTCAGCCATGATCGTCAGGCGGCCTTTTCCTTGGCCTTGCGGGGCAAGTGGGCGACGATGTTCTCGATGATGCGCATGCCGGCATTGTGGCCGAGCGTCATGATCGATTCCGGGTGGAACTGTACCGCGGCGATAGGCTCCTTGCGGTGTTCGAAGGCCATGATTATGCCGTCCTCGGTCTCGGCTGTGACGATGAAATCGTCGGGCAGGCGCACCGGATCGGCAAAGATCGAGTGGTAGCGGCCGACGGTCACTTCCTTGGGCAGGCCCGAGAAGATGATGCCGGGCTTGGAGACCCGGATGCGCGACGGCTTGCCGTGCATCGGTATGTGCAGCTGCCGCAGTTCGCCGCCATAGGCCTCCGCCAATGCCTGCAGGCCAAGGCAGACGCCGAAGATCGGCAGTTCGCGGGCGCGCGCCTTCTTGATGGTTGCGGCGCAATCGAAGTCCTTCGGCGTGCCGGGGCCGGGCGACAGCACGACGAGATCGGGTTTCAGCCGGTCGAAGACTTCCTCAGGCACCGGCGAGCGAACGGTCGAGACGTTGGCGCCGGTCTGGCGGAAATAATTGGCCAGCGTGTGGACGAAACTATCCTCGTGGTCGACCAGCAGGATGTTGACGCCGTCGCCGACGCGCGCGGTGGTTCGCTCGGTGCTGGCGGAATTGCCTGTCTTGGCGTCGCGGATGGCGGAGAGCATGGCGGATGCCTTCAGTTCGGTTTCTGCTTCTTCTTCCTCGGGAATGCTGTCGAACAGCAATGTGGCGCCGGCCCGCACTTCGGCAATGCCGTCCTTGATACGGATGGTGCGGAGCGTCAGGCCGGTGTTCATGTCACCGTTGAAATTGACCATGCCGATCGCACCGCCATACCAGGCGCGCGGGCTCTTCTCGTTCTGTTCGATGAAGCGCATGGCCCACAGTTTCGGCGCGCCGGTGACGGTGACCGCCCAGGCATGCGACAGGAAGGCATCGAAGGCATCCATGCCTTCGCGCAGCCGGCCTTCGATGTGGTCGACCGTGTGGATCAGGCGCGAATACATTTCGATCTGCCGACGGCCAATGACGCGCACCGAACCCGGCTCGCAGACCCGCGACTTGTCGTTGCGATCGACGTCCGAGCACATGGTCAGCTCGGATTCGTCCTTCTTCGAGTTGAGCAGTTTCAGGATCTGCTCTGAGTCGGAAATGGCGTCGTCGCCGCGCTTGATGGTGCCTGAGATCGGGCAGGTCTCGACGCGGCGGCCGTTGACGCGCACGAACATTTCCGGCGAGGCGCCGATCAGATATTCGCCTTCGCCCAGATTGATGAAGAAGGAATAGGGCGACGGATTGATGGCTTTCAGCTTGCGCGAAATCTCGGATGGCTGCGTCTCGCAGCGCTCGTAGAACATCTGGCCGGGCACGACCTCGAACAGGTCGCCGCGCTTGAACGAATCCATCGCCTTGCGCACCAGATCCGCGTATTCGCCCGGTTCATGGTCGCCGCGCGGCGGGATGCGGTCAGGGCTCTTGAACGGCTCGGCGATTTCGTCGCGCGGCAGCCCTTCGGTCGAAAAACCCTCGCCGGCATAGTCATAGCGGTCGGTCCAGGCCTTGGCGGAATAATGGTCGACGACCAGGATCTCGTCGGGCAGGAAAAGCACCAGGTCGCGCTGGCTTGGCTTGCGCTCGAGCTTGTAGTCGACCGGGTCGAACTGGAAGGCGAGGTCGTAGCCGAAAGCGCCGTAGAGACCGAGATTGGCGTCTTCCTCGGTCCTGAACAGAGCGGTGATGGCGCGCAGCACCGTGAAGACTGAAGGGACGCGGCTGCGCTCCTCCTCGGTGAAGACACGGCCGGGCTTGGCGACATCGAGGCGGATGAGTGTCTTCGACGTCTCGGCGATGGTGACATCCGCCTGGCTGGCGAGCGCCTTGCCGATGACCGGCAGCAGCGCCTCGCCACGGCGGTTCAGCGCCTCGATGCGCATGGCACGGCCGCGCGCCGAGACGACCAGTGGCGGATCGATGATGGCGGTGTCCCAGCGCGTGTAGCGGCCGGGATATTCATAGTTCGAGGAAAATACAGCGCCGCGGCGCGAATTCAGGCCGTCAACGTAAGCGTCGATCGCGCCCGCATAGGGCCGGTCGTGGCGCGCGCGCGTGATGGTGATGCCACCCGCGGTCACGAAACTTTCCGCGCCGTTTTCCAGAAGCTTTATCGTCATTGCCGTCTCCATCAGCGTCTTGGGGCAACGGACCCGGGAATGGCTTGGAAAAAACAAATGGCCGCCCGGACTTTCCGTTGCGGCCACCCTCTCTTTTCACGCGCACGTGTTCGAACAGGCCGCTGTCAGCAGGCCCACCACCAAATGGTCTTGATCGAACGCATGTTCATGGCGAAAATCCATAGCCGCGAAAAACCGGATGCGCAACTGATTTGAAAAGCCTGTCCGGTGGCCGCCGCTTCAGCGTCTCATGGCACATCGCCAGGGCGGACAGTGCCGCTTAGACTGTTCCTCTAACAGCAGGAGACGGGAAAACACCATGACCGAGCAGATCGAGCGTGCGCGGACGTTCCATTCCCTCCACGTCAAGGGAAACCCGATCGTTCTCTACAACGTCTGGGATCCGGGTTCGGCCAAGATCGTCGAGAAAGCGGGCGCCAAGGCGATCGCCACCGGAAGCTGGCCGGTGGCTGCCGCGTTCGGCTATGCCGATGGCGAGAAAATCCCGCTGGAGCTGGCGCTCGACAACATCAAGCGCATCGTCACTGCCGTCGACCTGCCGGTGACCATGGACCTCGAGGGCGGCTACGGCGTCGATCCGGAGATTGTGGCTCGCACGGTGACGTTGGCGCTACGGGCCGGCGCTATCGGTTTCAATTTCGAAGACCAGGTTGTCGGCGGCACCGGCCTGCACGACATTTCTGTTCAGGTAAAACGCATCGAAGCTGCGGCAGCGGCCGTCAAGGCCTCCGGCATACCGGCGTTCATCAACGCCCGAACCGACATCTTCCTCAAGGCGAAACCGGATGCGCATGACGACGTCCTGCTCGACCAGGCCATCGAGCGCGCGCAGGCCTTCGAAAAAGCCGGCGCACACGGCTTCTTTGCGCCGGGTCTTGGCGATGAGGACCTGATCGAGACGCTTTGCAAGGCAATCGCGTTGCCGGTCAACATCATTGCGCTGGGGCACGTGCCGCCGCGCCAGCGGCTGGCCGAACTCGGCGTCGCCCGCATCAGCCACGGCCCGGTGCCTTACCGGCAGATGGCGGAATGGCTGGAGGCGAAGGCGCGACTGGCTATTTCGGGTTAAGTCAGTCCTCCAGCGTTCCCGACCGGGCGTCGGTGCTCTTCCTGTCGCCGACCAGCTTCAGAAGATCCTCGCCGGCGCGGATGATGCGGCGCGAGCGGCGGGTCAGGATGATGCCGTCCTTCGGCGCGGACACCCCGGTGGGGCCGTCGGCTTCCCCCCGTG
>NZ_RZPQ01000415.1:0-5230 GCF_003999135.1 Mesorhizobium sp. M7A.F.Ca.CA.004.06.1.1
GTTTTGGGCGCGGCCGGAACTGGTTTGTCTGGCGAGGGGGCCGGATTCTCGGCCGTTGGCGCGCCAGCCGCCATGAACGAACCCTGCGACGACTTGTCGGTCGCGGTCGCCGGTGCCGGTGCGGCGTCGACCCGCCGCTCGACCTCGGCAATCTGCTTGATAACCCAGTCGGGATTTGGATTGGATCCCAGTTTGGAGAAACGAGAGTAGTCGATGGTCAGATAGCCGTCCTTGAATTCGATGTCCGGGCGGATTTCGTAAGACACCCAGTCGGCGAGATAAGCGCCGGCCAGGTTCCAGTTCGCCTTTCCGAGAACGATGCCGATCGAGAAGAACCACGAGCAGTAAAAGGTGTAGAGGATGCATAGAAGGATGCCGAACGGGGCGGCATAGCGCTTCCATAAAGGCCGCTGAAACGCATCGGGATAGCGAGCGGCGATGTCGTTGATGGCGTCGGCGTTCATTGCGTTACTCTCCGCGCCCGTATGCGAACGCCTGCCTGCCGACGAGACGTTGTCTCAGCCATGCCGAAAACTGGTCAACGGCGACAATCGTGCAGAACAGCAGAAACACGATGGCTATGGTCTTGGCCTCATGGCCCCGGCTGATCGAAAGACGCAGGGATTCGCCGATGCCGCCGGCGCCGACGGCACCGAGAATGGTCGAAGCGCGCACATTGATCTCGAAGCGGAGCAGGAAATAGCTCATGAAGTTGGGCAGAACCTGAGGCACCATGCCGAACCACACCCGTTCGACCCAGTTGGCGCCAACGGCCCGCAAGCCTTCGTCAGGCTTCATGTCGGCGTTCTCGACCACTTCGTAGAACATTTTTCCGAGCGCGCCGACGGTGTGGATGCTGACCGCGAGGATCGCTGGAATGGGCCCAAGCGAGAAAATCGCCAGAAAAAAGCCGGCAATGACGATTTCCGGAAAGGCGCGGACAATTTCGAGGAAGCGGCGCGTGGTGAAGCGGAGCCAGCGGCTGGCCGTCACGTTGCTTGCAGCCAGGAAGCAGAGCAGGAAACCGAAGGTGGAGCCGACCAGGGTCGAAAACAGCGCAATGTTCAGGGTCTCGATCATCCGGTAGAAATACTCCGGAATGTAGATGCCTTGGGTCAGGTAGACCCGGCCTTCGGGATAGTCGAATTTGAGGCTGCCATCGTCATAGGGCGACGGCAGGTCGAACAGCGCGCGCACCGGGTCGAACCAGTCGCGCGGCTTCAATTCGACGAAAAAGTCGGCGATGTGGGGAAGGCGGTCGAAGAACTTTCCGGCGTTGGTCTCATTGGCGAACCAGAGCGAGCCCGAGAGCGCAAGCAACAGGAAAACCAGGCCTCCGATCGTGTAGAGGCGCCGGCGAGCGGCGAGGTCGCGCCAGTGCCGCTCGGCTAACGCTCCTTCCGTGGAGAGCGCAGGCGCGCGGTAAATTTCGGTCGCACTCATCGATGGTTCCCCAGCCCGTGACGCGGCAACGCCGCCGGCGGCACTTTGGCCCCGGCGGCGTCGTGCCTTTTGGCTTACGAGCCGATCTTCGCCTTACGAGCGTCGATGATCGCCTGATAGAATTCCGGGGTGACCGGCGAATAGCTCTTGAAGTCGCCGCCTTGCACCGCCGCGAAACAGGCCGGGTCGGTCTGCGGAAGCTTGGTCAGGAAATCGGTGATCTTCTGCTTGGTGTCGGCGTCGAGCGAGGTGCGTATGACCAGCGGGCCGTTCGGGATCAAGGGGGACTGCCACAACTCTACGAGGTCGTCCATCTTGAGGACACCCTTGTCGACCATCTTGCGCAGATTGCCGGAGCTGTAGCCATCCTTGAAGTCGCCGACGCCGGAGGCCCAGGTGGTGCCGGCATCGAAGGTGCCCTTCAGAACTTCAAGGACAAGCTGTTCATGGCCGCCGCCGAAACCGGTCGACGCGAAATAGCTCTTCACATCCATGCCGATGTCTTTGGGCAGCGAGGTGACCGGGACCAGGTAGCCGGAAGTCGAATCGGGATCGGCGAAACCGAGTTTCTTGCCCTTCATGTCAGCGAGTGTCTTGATGCCGGAATCCGCACGGGCGACCATAACCGAATGGTAGCCGGTCGAACCGTCGGTCTGGACCGTCGTCAGGATCGGCTGAACCGCGTCCTTGTTCTCGAGGTAGACCTTGGCGTAGGCGGAAGCGCCGAGTTCGGCATAGTCGAGCGTGCCGCCGAGCAGACCCTGGATGACGCCGTCGTAGTCGGCGGCCGGGAACAGCGAAACTTTCTCGACGCCGAGAACTTGCTTGATGTGGTCGGCGAAGCACTGGTAGTTGCGCAGACGGTCGGCTTCGTTCTCGCCGCCCAGAATGCCGACGCGGAATTCCTTCAGATCCTGTGCCTGGACCGAGCCCATCGCCATGGCCATGACGGAAACGGCACCGAAAAGTATCTTTCTAAACATCTCGTCTCTCTCCTGTTGGTCCCGGCATCGCGCCGGCTGCGTTGGGATATGATGCCCTTGACGCGGGCTGGCGATCCAGGTCGCTCAGTAACCAGGAAAGGCTGGCTCAAGCGGTCCGGCGGATGCGGCGATTTTTTGCTTGATGATGACACTGGTCGAGGTGATGGCCTCGGAGATTTCGCCGCCGCTGCTGTCGGCGCCGTAGACCATGCGCACGGCCTCGCGGTTGAGCTCTTCCGGCGGGCCGTCGAAGACGACCTTGCCGGCAGCCATGCCGATGATACGGTTGCAATAGGTGCGGGCCGTGTCCAGCGTGTGCAGGTTGGTGATCACGGTGATGCCTTCGCGCAAATTGATATCCTGCAGCGAATCCATAACCACCTTGGCGTTGAGCGGATCGAGTGACGCGATCGGCTCGTCGGCGAGGATCACCTTCGGCTGCTGCATCAACGCGCGGGCAATGGCGACGCGCTGCTGCTGGCCACCCGACAAGGTGCCGGCGGCCTGCAGCGCGGTGCGGGCGATATCGAGACGCTCCAGCGCTGCTATCGCCTCGGCTCGTTCCTCGCGGGAGAAGATGCCGAGCAGGTTCGACATGGTGGAGCGGTGATTCAGCCGGCCGAGAAGCACATTGGTCAGCACGTCGAGGCGCGGCACCAGGTTGAACTGCTGGAAGATCATGGCGCAATCGCGCTGCCAGCGCCGTAGTGGCGAACCGCGCAGCTGGGAGACCTCGGCGCCGTCAAAAAAAATCGACCCCTGGCTGGGATCGATGAGACGGTTGATCATGCGAAGAAGGGTCGATTTGCCGGCGCCCGAACGGCCGATGACGCCAACCATCTGACCCTGCGGGATCGCGATGTTGATGTCGCTGACGGCAGTGTTCTTGCCAAATCGTCGGGTGACACCGCGGATTTCGAGCGTGGCGGAATTTGCTGGCATGGGGGCAGGTTCCAGGTCCGGACCATTGATCGTCAGGCTCTCGCCTAGCGCAGCCACATGAACCTGCCGTGTCGCGGTGATGTCAGTTTTGTTACGCTCCACAGGCTGGAGTCTAGTGTCGACCCTGGGTCAGCAGTCGAAGGTGATTTGGAACGCGGGCCTGGCGAGCTGGTGCCATCAAGCGTTCCAGACAAGGGCCGTCATGGCGCCGATGCTGGTGTCGAGAGGCATGTCATGCGGATAGTAGGGGCCGGGGCGGTTTGTGATAATGCCCCGCTGCCCCGCGTCAGTGACCGCCATTCCTGGACGTCGCTATCCACCATATTTCTCTAGGAACGTCTCGGCCTCAAGCTCCCGGAAATCATCCAACGCGGCGCGCAGCCTTGCATGGTCCCAGTCTCACCAGGCGAGCGCCTGGTAGCGTTCGGCCGTGCGGCGATCGAAGCGCTCGCGGATCGGTTTGGCCGGCACGCCGCCGACAATGGTATAGGGCGCGACATCTTTCGAGACCACCGCACCCGCGCCGACCGCGGCGCCATCGCCGACGGTGACGCCGGGCAGGATAGTCGAGCCGTGACCGAGCCAGGTGTCGTGGCCGATGGTGACGCGTTTGGCGCGGCGCTGGGCGAAGAATTCTGTCTCGTGCTCGGCATCGTCCCAGTAGTCCGAGGCGCGATAGGTGAAGTGATGCAGCGTCGGCCGCCAGGTCGGGTGGTTGGTGGCGTTGATGCGAACGCTGGCCGCGATGTTGGCGAACTTGCCGATCGTCGCGCACCAGACGGAGCAGTCCTGCATCATGTAGGAATAGTCGCCGAGTTCGCTTTCCGAGACCCGGCTGCGGTCGGCGATCTCGGTCCAGCGGCCGAGCGTCGAATTCTGTACATCCGCCGTCGGGTGGACCAGCGGCGTCTCGGACAATTTCCTGGTCATGCGGCGATTTTTCCGGACGCGAACGCGGTGACGTCGATGATGCGGTCGGCAACCGCCTCGCGCACGTCGTGGTCATGGAAGATGCCGAGCAGGGCGACATCAGCCGCCTTCTTGGCGGCGATGAGTTCGATCACGACGTCGCGGTTCCTGGCGTCGAGCGAAGCGGTCGGTTCGTCGAGCAGCAGGATCGGATGCTCGGTGATGAAGCCGCGCGCGATGTTAACGCGCTGCTGCTCGCCGCCGGAAAAGGTCGCAGGCGGCAAAGCCCAGAGTTTCTCCGGCAGGTTGAGCTGTGCCAGCAAGGCGCGCGCCTTGCCGCGGGCAATCTCGCGATCCTCGCCGCGCTCGACCAGCGGTTCGGCGACGACATCGAGCGCCGAAACGCGCGGCACGGTGCGCAGGAACTGGCTGACATAGCCGATCGTTTGCCGGCGCACCGCAAGCACGGTGCGAGGGCTGGCGGTGGCCAGGTCGATCAGCCCGTCATCATGCGTGACGATGATCTGGCCTTCGTCGACGGCGTAGTTGCCGTAGAGCATCTTCAGGATCGAGCTCTTGCCGGCACCGGACGGGCCGCCGAGCACGGTGCATTCGCCGGCCCTGATCGAGAACGAGACACCGGCGACAACAGGCAGTTTGATGCCGTCACGCAGATGCATGGTGAAGCTCTTGGCAACGCCGGAAACAACGAGCGGGGTTGCCATCAGAAGGTTCTCCAATCGTCAGTCGTTTGCGTCATCGTCAAACCTGCAGAATCGAGGAAACAAGCAATTGCGTGTAAGGCGCGCGCGGGTCGTCGAGCACGCGGTCGGTGAGACCGCTTTCGACGACGCGGCCGTCCTTCATCACCATCATGCGCTGCGACAAAAGCCGCGCCACGGCAAGGTCATGGGTGACGACGATGGCCGCCAGACCAAGATCGGTGACCAGAC
>NZ_RZPQ01000416.1:0-5210 GCF_003999135.1 Mesorhizobium sp. M7A.F.Ca.CA.004.06.1.1
TGTCGCCAATGAGGACTATAATCTCGTCACCGCCATCGACGTCGAAAGCAAGCAGGTCCTGGCCGAGATTCCGGTCGGCGTGGAACCGGAAGGCATGGGTGTCAGCCCCGATGGCAAGACCATGGTCAACACCTCGGAAACCACCAGCATGGCGCATTTCATCGACACCAGCACGCATGAGGTGACCGACAACGTGCTGGTCGACACGCGCCCGCGCTTCGCCGACTTCAAGCCCGACGGCTCGCAGGTCTGGGTCAGCGCCGAGGTCGGTGGCACTGTCAGCGTCATCGACAACGCCAAACGCGAAGTGGTGAAGAAGATCCAGTTCGCGATTCAGGGACTGCGGGCCGAAACCATCCAGCCGGTAGGCATCGCCATCACCGCCGATGGCAAGAAAGCCTATGTCGCGCTCGGCCCGGCGAACCATGTCGCGGTGATCAATACCGACACCTACGAGGTGGAGAAATACATCCTCGTCGGCCAGCGTGTCTGGCATCTGGCCTTCACGCCCGACCAGAAAACGCTGATCACCACGAATGGCAATTCCAACGATATCACCTTCATCGACACGGCCACCGACGAGCCGGTCCAATCGCTCACCGTGGGCCAGCAGCCCTGGGGTGTGGTCATTTCGCCCAAATAGCAGACATTGATCATCGGGAGGCTCAAGACATGAAACTTTTCCGCAGGTTTTTCTTCGCCGCGCTCGCCGGATTCGTCCTTGCTCCGACCGGAGCAAGCGCCGACGACGCAACACCAAAACCGTCGCGTGCCAGCAAGAACCTGCCGGAACTGATTATCGGTTCGGCCGATTCCACTTACGCCGTCAATCAGAAGGATTTCGAGCTGATCGCCGGCCAGGGCTATCGCTGGAAGATCACCTCCAAGGGCGGTTTCGAATACAAGTTCGTCACCGACCTCTTCCGCAATGTCTGGATGGACCAGATCGTCATCAACGATTTGGAAGTGCATATGGACGGCGGACCAGCCTGGCTGGAATTCGACGACGCGGGAACGATCCAGGTGCAGTTCCATACCGTTCGCCCGGGCGAATATACCTGGTCGGTTCCCGACCTTGCCGACAAGGGACTGAAGGGCAAGATTACGATCAAGTGAGACAAAAGGCGATCAAGGCGCCAGATAGCCAACGCGTCCTGAAGGAGCGGCCCGGCATGCAGCATATGAGGACAAGCGGTCCGGGAGAAGAGGTGGCGGCGCTCGATGTCGGTGCCGTCAGCCATTCCTATGGCCAGAAGCGGGCGCTCAACGACGTCTCCTTCTCGATCGCGCCGGCGACTTTCACCGTTCTGCTCGGCCTCAACGGGGCCGGCAAGACAACGCTGTTCTCACTGATAAGCCACCTCTACGACACGCGTCACGGATCGATCCGCATCTTCGGCCATGACATTCGCCGCGCATCCGGCGAAGCACTCAGACGCGTCGGCATCGTGTTCCAGGCACGCACGCTCGACCTCGACCTCAGCGTCTACCAGAATCTCTCATACCACGCCTCGCTGCATGGCATTGGCGGACGCGACGCTCGCCAGCGCATTGCCGCGCTGCTTGAAACGGTCGACATGCAGGGCCGCCAGCATGACAAGGCACGCAGCCTCTCCGGGGGTCAGATGCGGCGCATCGAAATCGCCCGGGCGCTGTTGCACCGACCTTCCCTGCTCCTGCTTGACGAGGCGACCGTAGGCCTCGACATCGAGTCTCGCGCGGGCATCCTCGCCACCATCCGCAAGCTCGTCCAAGCCGAGGGCATCGGCGTGCTCTGGGCCACGCATCTGATCGACGAAGTCGAAGACGCCGACCATGTCGTCATACTGCGGCGGGGTGATCTGGTCGCGAGCGGCAAGGTGTCGGATGTGATCCGTGCGAATGGTGGAAGTTCGATTCGCGAAACCTTTTCGAAGCTCAGCCGCGTCGATGCGGCGGGCATGGCGGAGACGTCGCCATGAGCGCTCCTGCGATGCCTGGAAAGCTCGCCGGCATCATGCCAGTGCGGTCTGAACCATTCGGCCTGCGCCACTATCTCATTTGCCTGAAAGGCGTCGTCCTGCGCGAATGCCTGCGCTTCCTGCACCAGCGCGAACGCTTCATTTCCTCGCTGGTCCGGCCGCTCGTCTGGCTGTTCATCTTCGCCGCCGGCTTTCGCCAGGTGCTCGGCGTGTCGATCATCCCACCCTACAAGACCTATGTGCTCTACGAGGTCTATATCACGCCGGGCCTTTGCGGCATGATCCTGCTGTTTTCCGGCATGCAGTCTTCGCTGTCGATGGTCTACGACCGCGAGATGGGCAACATGCGCATCCTGCTGGTCAGCCCGTTTCCGCGCTGGTTCCTGCTGGTGTCGAAGATGCTCGCCGGCGTGGCCGTATCGATCGTGCAGGTCTACGCGTTCCTGATCGTTGCCTGGTTGTGGGGCGTCAAGGCGCCGCCACTCGGCTACCTCTATGTGCTGCCGGCACTGTTCCTGTCGGGCATGATGCTTTGCGCGCTCGGCATGCTCTTGTCTTCGCTGATCAAGCAGCTCGAAAACTTCGCCGGCATCATGAACTTCGTCATCTTTCCCGGCTATTTCGCGTCTCCGGCGCTGTATCCCTTGTGGCGCATCCAGGAGGCGAGCCCGCTGCTCTACAAAATCTGCCTCTGCAACCCGTTCACCTATGCCGTCGAACTGATCCGCTTTGCCTTCTACGGGCAGATCGAATGGCTGTCGCTGGGCGTCGTGGCCGGCTGCACGCTGCTGTTTCTGGGCGGCGCCATTATCGCATACGACCCTTCGCGCGGTTTGGTGATCCGCAAGCAGGACATGGGAGGAAACGCCTGATGGCGCGAATGAGACTTGTTCACACTCTCGTTGTGGTCGCCACGCTTGCCTTGATGGGAGGCGCCGGCGCGGCAAACACCGATCCCGACTGGCCTTGCATACAACGTAAGGTGCCACGGCTCTCGCTTGGCCAGATCTGGAATGGGCCGGAGCTTCCTGCGACCGCGAAAGATTGGGCGAAGGATGCCCGTGTGTCGGCGCTTGTCGAAGCGGTGGCGGCCCGGCGGACGCCGATTGCCGAAGCCCAAAAAGAGATCAAGGATTTCGCGACTTCCCTGCCGCCCGAGCAGGTCGCACCAAAAATGACGATGCTGGTGCAGGGAATGTTCGAGCATATGGACGCCGAGCGTTCGCACGTGATCTCCGGCATCTCCCGCTATGCGCACAAACAGCTCGAAATGGCGGCACAGTTGCGCAAGGAAGCATCCGAAGTCGACGCGCTGCGCGCCAAGGCCGATGCGGATCCGGACGAAGTCGAACGGCGAACCGACCAGCTGAATTTCGCGACGCGAATTTTCACCGAACGGGTCCAGTCGCTGACTTATGTCTGCGATGTGCCCACGATAATCGAGCAGCGGCTTTACCAGTTGTCGAAGACCGTCTCGGAAACGCTCGTCGTGAAGAAATAGAGCTTGGCTGCCTGTCTCATGACTCCCTGCCAGGCAGCACACGCCAACGCTGCACGAAATAACCGGGATGTGTTTCGATCCACCGAGCCACCAGCGGCTGCGCCTGCATGAAGGCAGTCCCGGGATTCATCGCCAGACCGTCCACCATTTGTTCGCGTTGTTCGCAGGTCCGCGGTATATCCGTCAGGCAGACCATCATAACGAGTGTGTAAAGCATTACCCCTTTTCCCCATCGAATTCCCGAACCCTACCCGGGAGATTTCCGAACAGTCTGCAGGGGTTGCACATACAGATCGCTTACGGGTGTGAAAGGACGTGGCCCCCGCTCTTTCGCACTGCAACATAACACATCGCTTATATAACACCAACGATCGCGGGCGTTCTCCACCGGACTTTCCGTCGCGTTCGTGCAATGTCATCCCGCCTTGTCTGGATACAGCTTTCCGAAAAGGGGCAGGTACATCGCGCCCTTGCGCATCAGGAAATCGTTGAACGTGGCCATGGCCGGCGAGATTGCGTGATCGGTTCGCATCACTGAGAACCATTGCCGGCGGATCGGCATGCCGACAACGTCGAGGATGACAAGCCGGCCTGCTTCGGTTTCCGCAGCGATGTTGTGGGCAGAGATGAAGGCGATGCCCAGGCCGGCCATCACCGCCTGCTTGATCGTTTCGTTCGACGCCATCTCGACACCGAGATCGTCGATGCGGCCAGGCACGTCGCTCAGGAATATTTCCAGCGAGATGCGGGTTCCGGAGCCGGGCTCGCGAATAAGGAAATGCTCCTCCGCGATCCGCTCCTTGGAGATATCTCGCGCCGCGACCAACGGATGGTCTGGCGGCGCGATGATGACCAGCGGGTGATCGCCGAAGACCGAAGCACGCACCGGAACCTCTTTCGCCGGGCGCCCCATCAGCGCGATGTCGATGTCGTGGTTCCTGAGGTTGTCGATCGTCTGGGCGCGGTTGCCGATGGCAAGCCGCATGTCGATGTCGGGATGGTCCTTCATGAACGCAGCCATCAGCCGCGGCGCGAAATATTTGGCAGTGGAAACGACGCCGAGCCTCAGGCTGCCGGTGCGTACGCCCTTGATGGCATCCATCTTGTCTTCGAGCAAACCGAGATGCTCCTCGATAACCTGCGCTGTCTCGACGAAAGCCCGACCTGCGGCAGTGGGACGCATGCCGTCCGACGTTCGGTCGAACAGAGCCAGCTGGAATTCTTCCTCCACTTGCCGCAACTGGATTGTCAGCGCTGGAGGAGACAGACCTAACATCTTGGCCGCGCTGACAATTTTGCCGCACTTGGTGATTGCCTGGATGGTCTTGAAATGCTTGAGCGTGAGGTTCCTCATGCCGCATACTAAATTATTTTTACTGGCTAAGTAAAGTTATTGAATTTTACTTATCTCGCGACGTTTGTTTCCATTCCTCCAGTCCAGCCGCTCCGAGGAGATGCGGCCGGACCGGGAGGTTACGATGCCAGCGGCAACGCTCGACGCTTTTCTGAACTCTTATCTCGGCCAGCCTGACGAATTCCGCTCGGCAGTTGTGACGACCGTCCGTCAGTTGACACAGGCCGCCATCAAGGTCCGCAACACCATCAACCAAGGGGTGCTCGGCGCCGCCTTTGCCGAAACCCGTGGCGCCAATGCCGACGGCGACGTCCAGAAGGATCTCGACGTCTTCTCCGACGACATCTTCCTCGACGCCATGCGCCGGGCGCCTGTCGCGCTTTACGCCTCCGAG
>NZ_RZPQ01000417.1:0-5206 GCF_003999135.1 Mesorhizobium sp. M7A.F.Ca.CA.004.06.1.1
GGCCGAGATCGCCATTCTCGTCGGCCCATTCGTCCCAGATCGAAACGCCGTTATCGGTGAGATATTTGACGTTGGTGTCGCCGGCCAGGAACCACAAAAGCTCATGGATGATCGACTTGAGATGCAGCTTCTTGGTCGTGGTGACCGGAAAGCCGCGCGCCAGGTCGAAACGCATCTGGTAGCCGAAGACGGAGCGCGTTCCGGTGCCGGTGCGGTCGCCGCGATCGGCGCCGTTGTCCAGCACGTGCTGCAGGAGGTCGAGATACTGGCGCATCGGTTCCGGCTCGATTCGGTTGTCCAGCCATCATAGCTGACGGACAGGCAATCGAACACCACAAAGCAGCGCAAGCCCTGCCCGAAGGCTGCCAGTCCCCAACAACATCAGGGCTGACGCATGGACCGCGCCAGCCCCTGCAAATTGACGTGCGGTCGTCAGAGGGAGCCGAGTTTACCCAGGTCCTTGGCAACCAGATAGTAGAAGGTAACCCGGTTCTTGGTACTGTCGGCGGCCATCGCCTTGCAGACCTTCTCGATCGAAGCGTCGGCCTTGTTGTCGTCCGATATGCCGAGCTTCTTCGCAACCCAGCCAGCCTTGACGCGCTCTAGCTCCTTCGGATCGGTGCAGGACACCAGCGAGGAATCGCGGTTCCGGAGCGCAATGCCAAGATGCTTCACGATTTTGTCGACCACGTCGGCACTCGCCGAGGCATCGTATTTCTTCACGTCTGCAAGATAGTCGGCCATCAAAATTCCCCTCGTCGGCGCCACGGATCCGATCGATGAGGGCTGTGGCGCGCTGCTGCAACATGTGCGCTAGGTCGGTAACTCCTCACCGGGGCAAAGCTTCGGTTGAGACCGCGCCCAAGTCAACCCTTTGGACTTGCGGTTTTGTCAGGGGGACAAAGTGCCATTGCGGCCTTCCATTTCTTGCGATGGCCCCCTATATTCGGTTTGTCGGCTTGACCGACTATGGCGATAAATGGGCGATGAAATAAGCCGTTCGGACCCGGGGGCGGTACCCGGCGCCTCCACCAAAAGCCGCTGCTGATGACAGAGCGGTTTTTGCTGGGGGCGAAATAGGATCGACGAAGGTGTAAAGATCGTACTTTTGCCCGGCATGGTACCACCGTCATCGGGCTAAACCTGTAGTTGCAAATGACAACTATGCGGAAGCACGTCTCGCCGCGTAAGCGGTGCGATAGCTTCAAATCAAGCCCTAGAGGTTCGCACTTCTAGGCGGGGTTCGGAGGTACCTGGCAACAGAAACCTCCACTTCTCCCCTCCTCCTCAACATGCGTTACGCACAACGGCAGCTCCCGCCGGCCAACTTCGCACGCCCTCGGCCGCGAAGCCGCCCTGCCGCGTGCCACCTCTCCAAAAGATGCAAGACGATTCCGATCGATTCTTCGTGCTGACCGGCGGTCCCGGCTCCGGCAAGACCACCCTGATCGAAGCCCTGCGCCGGGCAGGCTTTGCCACCTCGATCGAAGCCGGCCGCGGCATCATCCGCCACCAGTCCGATATAGGCGGACCCGCTTTGCCCTGGCATGATCGCGCCCTGTTCGCCGAGTTGATGCTGTCATGGGAGATGCGCTCGTATCAAATCGCGCAAGAACAGACCGGGCGTCCTGTTTTCTTCGATCGGGGCGTTCCGGACACGCTTGGCTACCTCAGGCTGAGCGGCCTGCCGCTACCCGAACACATCAACGCCGCCGCCAAGCGTTTCCGCTACAACCCCCGCATCTTCGTCGCCCCGCTTTGGCCGGAGATCTTCGCGCAGGACGAAGACGCAAGCAGACGCTCGACGAGGCCGAGCGTACCCACCATGCGCTGGTCGGCATCTACACGGAACTGGGCTATGAGATGATTCCGTTGCCGCTGGCACCCGTCGAGGCGCGGCTGCGCTTCGTGCTGGCCGAGACAGGATTGGCGTGAAAAAGGCCGGGATGAACCCCGGCCTTTTTCATTTGTTTTGGTTGCTTATTCCGCCGGCGCCTCGACGGCCTCGCGCGAGCGGCCGAGCGTGACCTTGGCCAGCGTGAAGGAAATCACCGCACAGAGCGTGATGCCGGCCACCATCGGCAGCGGCGTGCCGTCGAAGAACACGCCGGCAACACCCATGGCGAGTGCGCCGATGGCGAAATGCAGCGTGCCCATCAGCGCCGACGCCGTGCCGGCGATCTCGCCATGCTCTTCCATGGCCAGCACCGAGGTGGTCGGGATGACCAGGCCGAGAAAGCCGTAGCCGACGAACAGCAGGGCCGCCATCACGTCGAGCCGGTCGACGCCCGTCGCCATGATCGCCAACAGCACCACCATCGTCGAGGCATAGCCGGTCACCGCGACGCGCACCACGCGCCTCAGGCCGAAGCGCTCGGCCAGCAGCCCCGTCATCTGCGACATGCCGATGAAGGCGACCGCGTTGATCGAGAAGAACACGCTGTAGACCGAAGGCGACAGCCCGTAATGGTCGATCAGAATGAAGGACGAGCTCGACAGATAGACGAAGAAGCTCGCAATGCCGAAGCCGGCGATCGCCACCAGGCCAAGGAAATTGCGGTCGCCCATCAGGAAGCGATAGCCGGCAAGCGCGGTTCCGAAGGAGGAACCGACGCGTTCTTCAGCCGGCCGCGTCTCCTTGAGCGAGGTTGCGAGCAGCACCGTGGCAAGGGCGGCCGCGCCCGTCACCGTCCAGAACACGGCGCGCCAGCCGAAACTCTCGATGATCACGCTGCCGGTCAGCGGCGCCAGGATCGGCGACACCGAGAACACCAGCATCAGCAAGGACATCAGCTTGGCGGCCTCATTGCCGGTGTGCAGGTCGCGCACAATGGCGCGCGGAACGGCCATGCCGGCGCTGGCGCCAAGCCCTTGCAGGAAACGGAAAGCGATCAGCCATTCGATGGTCGGCGCCATTGCCGAACCGATGCCGCCAACCATGAACAGCGCAAGGCCGCCATAAAGCGGCAGCTTGCGGCCGACCATGTCGGAGATCGGCCCGACGACGATCTGGCCAAAACCCATCGACAGGAAGAAGATCAACAGGCTCATCTGCACGGCAGCGGTGCTGGCATGCAGATCCGCGCCGATCGACGGCAACGCGGGCAGATACATGTCGATGGCGAACGGGCCGATGGCGGACAACAAGCCGAGCACGACCGCGATGCGGAGGAATTTGGGACTCATGATAAAGGCTTCTTTCAAATCTGGTTGCCGCCGCCAGGCGACGTCTAACCTAGGACGTTCCATCCCGTGAGATTCCGACACCTCAAGAGCGAATCCTATTCGTCTCTCTCACGCGAAATCTCTTTATCTTGTGTCCACAAATTTAGACACTCTTGTCTAAATCGTCAATCACCTCTATATAGTTTTTTATGAAGCTGCACGTTTCTCCTGACATTTTCCCGCCACGCGGCCATGAGGCCAAGCGCCTCTCGATCGTCGACTCCGCCGCCACCGTGTTTTGCCGCGAAGGTTTCGCCGGCGCCAACATCGATCTGATCGCGGCCGAAGCCGGCGTTTCGCGCCAGACGATCTACAACCATCATGGCGACAAGGAGAAACTGTTCGTCGCCGTGGTCCGCGACCTCACCGAACGCTGCAATGCCGGCATCTTCGCCACCATTGCCACCTTCCCCGACCAGCCGGGGGATCTCGAAGCCGACCTGATCGGCTTTGCCGTGCGCCTGAACCAGAACTGCATCTGCAACCGCGACGGAAAATTCCTGCGCAAGCTGATCCAGACCGAAGGCGAGCGCTATCCCGAACTGTTTGCCGAATGGCGCGAACAGGGTCCGGGCAGGACATGGCCGGCAATCGCCGCCCGCTTCGCCCGCCTCGCCTATGGCGGCCATCTCACGATCGAGGATCCCGACGTGGCGGCACGCCAGTTCCTTGGCCTCGTCAATGCCGAACTGCAGACCACCTTCATGCTTGGCGGCTCGCCTCGCGAGGACGAGGTGCTGCAATCCGCGACCAATGGCGTGCGCACCTTCCTGCGCGCCTTCGGCAAGCGCCGGTCCGCGGCCTCGTCCGAAAAGCAAAGCGCGCTCACCAGCGCCTGAGCGATCAAATCGCTGGCAATAGTCTTCGCTTCCGCGCAAGGGTCATCTATATGCGGTTTACGCCGCCCTCAAGCTTGATTACAGCTATGCGGACGATTCAACGGAACCCGACCGCCACATGGCCGACGACCACATCCGCTACGACATTCTGGCCCAGGAGGCGTTGCGCGGCGTCATGCGCAAGGTCCTGGCCGAGGTCGCGCGCACCGGCCTCCCCGGCAACCACCACTTCTTCATCACCTTCCTGACCGGCGCGCCGGGCGTACGCGTGTCTTCGCGGCTGCGCGAGCGCTATCCCGAGCAGATGACCATCGTCATCCAGTTCCAGTATTGGGACCTGAAGGTGACCGATACCGGCTTCGAGGTTGGCCTGTCCTTCTCCGATGTTCCGGAAAAACTCGAAATCCCGTTCTCGGCCGTGCGCGGCTTCTATGATCCCTCGGTCAATTTCGAGCTCGAATTCGACGTCAAGACGGATGGCGCGGCAGCCGAGGAACCGGCTGCGCCAACTCCGGAGCCGCTGACCATCGTCTCCGAGAAAAAGCCGAAGGCCGAGAAGAAGGCCGCCGCCGAGGCGGAGAAGAAGCCTGCGGCCGCGGACGCCGCCACCAAGGGCGCCGAAGTGGTCTCGCTCGACGCCTTCCGCAAGAAATAGGCCGGCGACTTACGCCGTGGCCGAAATCGTCAATCTCCGCCAGGCCCGCAAGCAAAAGGCGCGGGACGAAAAGCTGCGCGCCGCCGAACAGAATCGCGCGCTGCACGGCCGCTCCAAGGCCGAAAAAGAACGCGACCGCATCGCCGCCGACAAGAGTGAAAAATTCGTTGCCGGGCATCGTCGTGAAAAGCCCGGCGACCCTGACCACCTATGAGCCCGGTCGAAAAGCGTTCGGTGACCATTCGCGGCCACCGCACCAGCTACTCGCTCGAAAAACCCTTCTATGACGACCTCGTCGCGATCGCGGCGACCAGAAAGCTGACGCTTGCCGCGCTTGTCGCCGAAGTCGACGTGACAAGGCCCCGCGACACCAACCTGTCCTCTGCGTTGAGGCTCCATGTCCTGGAGTGGGCGAAGCGCGGAACGGATTTCTAGAGGCCCTCGACCGCCGCTTCCTTCTTCCTGCGTCTGGTGCCGAAGCCAAGCA
>NZ_RZPQ01000418.1:0-5202 GCF_003999135.1 Mesorhizobium sp. M7A.F.Ca.CA.004.06.1.1
TTCCCGGCGATAGCGACGAAGCTCGATCCGTTTTAATCCAACGAACAGAAAAAGCGGAACGCCAAGGACAACGGGCAACAGGATTGCCGTGATCATGCTGCGCCCAAATGGCGTCAGCGCCTCGGAGAACAGGAGCAGATAATTGAGGCCGACGGAAACGCCCAGGATTGCAGCGGTTCCCAGAAAGGTCAGCAAAGCGACGCTTTTCCATGCCTGGTCGGTGGTGCTCGCCATAGTCTTTATCACTGGCCGATCTCCTGTGGTTGGGCTGGTATAAGGCCGGTGTGTTGCAATTTCAGTTTCAAGGAAGCTTGCAATTTAATCGATTGCGTGATGACCCCATCAAGGCTGCGCCCGTGGCGGTTAACAAACAAAACATCAGGGAATGAATGGCAGGCTATTGCGCCGGGCCGAATATGCCCATCTCAGCCTTTCGGGCTGTCGCCTCCGCCTTGCCGTAGATGCCGCTCGGCAGCGCCGTGGCCCAGCCGTTGGAGACAAGCCAGGCGCCGACATCCTGCTTGCCCAGCCTGCACGGTGCGGCGACGGCAAAACGCTCGACGTCCGGCGGTACGAAACAGTGCAGCGCGCGTCCCCTCAACCAGGAATTGAAAACGGCGCGTGCGCGAAGGCCGCAAGGCCAGGTGACGTCATGAAACGAGCAGGAGCTGTCGAGATCGATGCCCCGCACTCCGCTGATGACCACCTTGCGGCCCATGGCTTCGAACATCGCCGACGATGTGGCAATCGGGCGGTAGAGCAAGACCTCCCGCCAATCCCCGGGCATTGGCGTTTTCGGGGGCACGGCGAGACCGAGCTCGCTGAGTGGCGGACGGGGCTCGGCCCTTTCGATCTCAGCGGGATCAAGCCGTGGCGGAGCGATCAGGTCTTGAGCAACCTTGCGCGCCGGCTCCAGGCGTTGTGCGTCGGCAACCGGGGCAACCGGCCGGATAGGCCGGGTATCGCCAACATCCGGCGACGGGGCACGGACAGGCCGATCGACCGAAAGCAACGCCCCGCCTTGAATGATCAGCAGTATCCCGGCCAGAAGCAGGATGCTTCCGAGTGCGATCGCCAAGCGGCTGCGGCCCCGCCTGCCCATCAGCTTGAACAGGATCTCGGGGATTTGCGCCGGTCAGAAACCCGACGTCGATTTGGCAACCAGCTTGAGCGCACCTTTTTCAATCCGATAGAACGGCATCGAGCGTTGGCTGGATCCGTCGGCCCGAAACCGGAACAGGCCGGTCGAGCCACGAAAGCCGTTTGGATTTTCGAGAACTTTCTTGCTGAAGCCATCAGGCCCGACCGCGCTGGCAATCCCTGCCGTCAAGGCAACCATATCATAGGCATAGGCCACATTGACGTCGGCCGGATAGTTGTATGTCGTCCTGAAGCGGTCGGCGATCGGCCCGGTTTCACTTGGATCGAGCGTGGCGATAAACGCCCCCTCGAAGAGCGGATCCATGGGGTGCTCCAGCCAACGGTTCGTTCCGACGACGGAGATGGTCTTTCCCGGAATGCCCTTCGATTTGAGGGCGGCAAGGATGGGCGCCGGACTGCCATTGCCGCTGGCGACAATGACGGCGTCGGGGGCGTCCACGAGTGAGCCCATTTCGTCGATCGCCTTCGCGCCACCGTCGCCGGCAGAATATCGGAGAGTGACCGCGAGCGCCGCGCCGTAGATGCTGAGGCTGTTTGCGACCCGCTTCTCCATGGCGCCGGCGTTTGGATTGTCCGCGACAAGCAGTACGAACTTCTTGCTGCCTTTCGCGGCCAGTCCCGCGGCGCCGGCTGCGGCGCTGTCGGCTTCGCCAAGGAGCACGGCATAGACCCCGGCGCCGCCGGCGAAATTGTCGGCAAGCGCCAGAACCGGTGGCCGCTTCGATCCCGAAAGCGTGGCAATATGCTGGGCTGCCGGCAGCTCGGTCGGGCCAATGACGACTTTCGATCCCGTCGTAATGGCCGTTACCGCCAGTTTGCTGGCCTGCGCGCTGTCGCCCTTGGTGTCCTCTATCGTCAGCGTCAGCAATCCGTTGCCGATATCCGTCATCGCCAGCTTGGTCGCATCGAGCATCTTCCTGCCGTTTTCCCCGGCCGTTCCGGGGGCGGACAGCGGCAGCAGCATCGTGACTTTGGTCGAACCGGTACCCAGCGACTGGGTCGCCTGGACGGGACCGCCACCGGCGGCGCCGTTCTGCCCGGCAGGCGCGGCAATCGTCGCCGGATCGAGCACTTCGGACACGCCGCCCTTCGACTGGCAGCCCGACACGATCGCGGCGAGCGCCAAGGCGATTGCCCATGTCCGCGGACAGTGGACCTGTCGGCCAGCTTCCATGAATGCTCCACCCCTATGTGCCGCCGGATATTGTTCCCGGTCTGGTCTTCAACGCATGTTACGGCGGACTTGCAGTGCCGTCTGTAGTTCTTTTAGCCGCCGAAGAGCCTGCCTCTGAGCGCCCTGATCTGCCTTGCTTGCCCGGCACTTCGATAGTCGGCGCATTTCATGTATCGCGGCCCCGGCACGAACACGCGGCGCACGCAAACGCCCTTTGCCTGGGCAGGGGCTCCGCCCTCTCCGCCCGGCGAAAATGCGGAAAAGCCGAACGTCGCCACCGGCAAAGGCCCGGTCACTTCAAAGCCTTCCCTTGCCAGGATTGCCCGCGCACGCTGGCAGTAGCGGACCGAAAGGGCCGAGAACCGGCTTTCATTGTGCCCGGCGCGATATTTCATGACGGTGGTGCACAGATCGCCCGCGGCGAGCCTGTTGGCCTGTGCAAGATATTTGACCCCCAGCGCGATGTTGGCCGCCGGCGCGCTCAGATCGTCCAGGGAACCTCGAAAGCCGAGCATTCTGGCCGTCGCCGGCATCACCTGCATCAGGCCGACTTCGCCGTCGCCGCCTTGCACGTCGGGATCGAAGCCGCTTTCGATCTCCATCACCGCATGCGCCAGCATCGGCTCCAGGCCATAGATCGATGCCTGGCAACTCGCAAATGCCTTGAAAGCCTGCCGGGTCCACTCCGTGGCCGGATCACAGCGCACCGGTTGCTTCAGTCCGGACGAAAGCTGTGGTTTCACGGATGGTCGTTCCAGCCAGTTGGCACTGGCCGGCGTGACCGTTTGGACAAAGCCAAACAACACGATCGCACCCGCGACCGCCTTCAGGAAGGATCCGTCGGCTGTCATGATGGCCAACAGGCGTGGCTATCCGGTCAGTGCATGTACTCGACCATGCGATCGTGAAAACACTCGCATTTGTTGAGGTAGTCTTCGTCCTTGTAGTTCGTCTTCAGGTAGCCATAGGCCTTGCCGCAAGCGACCTTGGCCTCCGACGCCCAGACGAAGACGGGCCGCGACGAGTTGATCCACTCCGAGCTGTTGGCGACGGCAACCGACTCGTCCATCAACTTCACAACCTCCTGCTTCAGATCGACGATGTTGTCGTTCAGCACCAGGTTGGAGGTGCCGACGACACGGCAATAGTCGCCCGTCGGACCGTCGATGATGTCGGCGGCATACCCCGTCGACCCGACTGCCAGCAACAGCGTCGCAGCGGAAACAAGCAGTCTTGCAGAACGTTTCATATTGAGCTCCCCTAGATATTAGCGACGTATAACATAGTCGCGTGGTTGTGCGCTATGGCGTTACACCACGTTTGCCGTTGTCTGATGCTGGGTTATGCCATCGTCGTAGAGCAGCGTGATCGTGTTGGCCGCGGGGTGGTTCGTGAGTTCCGCCACTTGGACAAAATTGGCCGGATCTCCCGATCCGCTCGTGTCGACACTCAGCACGCCGGTCCCTGCGTCGTAATTCACGAAGTCGCCGATGTCGCCGCCGCCAGGAGCCGTGTCGAACAGCGCGGTCAGATCGATCTTGTCGCCCTCGCCACCATTGAAGTCGGTGATGAGATCTTTGATGTCGAGATGATCGAGCTTGAACGTGTCGGCACCAGTGCCTCCGGTAAGCGTGTCTTGGCCGAAGCCGCCGACGAGAGTATCGCTGCCGCCTCCGCCGTTCAGTGTGTCGGCGCCAAGACCGCCTGCGAGATAATTGTCGCCGGCGTTTCCAGACAGGTAGTCATTGCCCGAGCCGCCGATCAATCCCTCAATACCCGAGAGAGTGTCACCGGTGGCATCGCCGCCGCCGATCGTACCAGGCCCCGGATTGGTGAATGTCACCGGCGCCCCGGATGCATGTCCGTCGTCGGCCAGATGGATCGAAACCGCCGCCACACTGCCCGTATAGTCGGCAATGTCGGTTCCGGCACCGCCCGAGATCGTATCGGCATGCGTGCTGCCGGCGATAACGTCGTTGACCGTTCCGGCAAAGCCGGGAAGGGTGAAGTTGCCGGAACCGTCGCCTGCGACCACGTGGATGCTCACAGGCTGCGTCGCGGTCGTATCGCCATCATGGTCTGTCGCAGAGACCAGGAACTGCAGGTTCAAGTCGGACGGCAGGATGTTCTGCGATATGTCGACGGCCGCCAACCTCATTTTCGCATCGGCATTGCCGGTTATCGAAATCACGTTGAAATCGATCGTCGGGTCGATGATGAGATGTCCATTCACCACCGTCGCCGTTCCATTCTGGGTCTGGTTGGTGACGGAATTGGTCGCCGTCCATGAGACCGAACCAGAGCCATTGTTCACATTGAAATCGAGACTGCCTATGAACTTCGGATTGAGAGTCGGCGCGTCATTGCCGGCTGTCGCGGAGGTGTGGAACTCCATGGTGAAGTTTTCATTGGGGTCGATGAACTGGTTGTCAACGCCGAAGCCTTGCGTGGAAGAGTTGACGCCGTTGCCGTTACCGGTGAATTCGATCAGGCCGTTCGGAGTTTCGAGGAACGGCGTCGGACCACCCGGGCTCAGCCCTGTGAGCGTCTGCGTGACGGTCGTGGCGGCCTGCGGCGTGACGAGATCGAACTCATAGGTGCCATCCGGCCTTACCGTCAGGGAGAACACTTCGGTCACGCCCGAATTCCCGTGAAGGACCGTTGTGCCATCCGCCGCGGTCGTCGTGCTGTAGGTGATCCCGGTGATCGCAGGTCCGGTGATGTTGAAATGATCGAGGCCATCGGCACCCGCCGCCAGCGAGAAGACCCCTGAGACCGATCCAACCTCATTTGGCATTGTGCCCGAGGTGAAGGAATTTAGCGTCGGGCCGTCATCGAGGAAGGTCAGGTTCTGGCCGATGTTGAGC
>NZ_RZPQ01000419.1:0-5184 GCF_003999135.1 Mesorhizobium sp. M7A.F.Ca.CA.004.06.1.1
CCGATGCCGAGGCGGCGATTACCGAGATCGAGACGCGCAACCTGTTCCTGGTGCCGCTCGACGAAGAACGGCGCTGGTTCCGCTACCATCATCTGTTCCGCGATTTCCTCAGCCGAGAAATGGAGCGGCGCGAACCGGAGATGATCGCGCCGCTGCATCTGGCGGCCGCCGAATGGTTCGGCGAGCGCAAGATGCTGACAGAGGCGATCGGGCACGCGTTGGCCGCCGGCGACCAGGCCCGCGCGGCGGTGTTCGTCGAGAACAATGCGCTCGACCTCATCGCCCAGTGCCAGCTCCTCTATGTGCGTCAGTTGCTTGCGCTGCTGCCGAGGACGCTGATTGACCAGCGCATCCGGCTGCAACTCGTCGTGCTGTGGCTGGCGGTGCACAGCAGCCAACCCGAGATTGCGCAGCAGACGCTTAGCAACGCGCGCAAGCTGGTCGAGGCCGGACCGGCCGACGGCAGTGACCCGGGCACCATGACCGGCACGACGATAAAGGCCGAGCTCGTGGTCCTCGCCGCTGCCGTGCACAGCACGCTGGAGCAGTTCGATCAGGCGCGCGACACAGCCCTTGCGGCCCTGCGCGTCATCGCGCCCGATGCCTGGTTCATGGAGGGCGCGACCGCCAACGTCATAGGCTACAACCTCTATGCGCTGGGCGACCTCGAAGGTGCCCGCGCCGCCATCGACGCGGCACGACGGGCGCACGAGCGAAGCGGCAGCCTGCTCGGCGTCACCATCGCCAATTGCTACATGGCCGTGATCGAGCGTTCGGCGGGCCGCCTGCCCGCCGCAGAGCGGCTGCTGCGCAACGCCATCATCGAAGCCAGGGCGCGGATCGGTGCAAACTCCTATGCCGAAGCCCTAGCCGGAACGCTGCTTGCCGAACTCGCCTACGAGACCAATGCGTCGGGCGAGGCGTTGACGCTGGTCGAGAATCTCGGACCGCAGATCGAAGGCGCGGCGGTCATCGTCTATCCCCTGGCCAGCGTGCCGACCTATGCCCGCGTGCTGCAGCTGACGGGCCGCACCGAAGCGGCATTGGATATGCTGGAGCGCGTCTATCAACGCGTGCGCGGCACGGTGTATCGCCGCCTGGCATCGATGATCGTGCATGACCGCATACGCGTGCTGCTCGACCAGAGCCGCAATGCTGAGGCGCGCGCGCTGCTGACCGAGCATCGCGGCGAAGGGACCGAGGCTTCGATGGCCATCACCACAGCCAACGAGTTCGAGTTCTTCGCCGAAGGCCGCCTGCTGACGGCCGAGAAATCCTATGCCGCGGCCGCCCGAATTTTCGACGAATTGTTGGTGCGAACGAAAAGCAGCGGGCGCATGCGCCGCCATATCCTCGCGCTGATCCTGCGCGCCAAGGCAGTCAGCGCCACCCATGACCAACGCGTGGCGGACCGTTATCTTCTCGAAGCACTTCGTCTTGCTCAGCCGTCAGGCTTCATCCGTTCCTTCGTCGACGAGGGAAGGCCTGTTATCGACGGGTTGATGCGGCTGCGTGCGGCCCAGGCAAAGACCGATCCAGCACTGTCAGCCTATGCCACGCGCATCATCGACGCCGCGCAGACAATGCCTGCCGCGACTCGCAAGCTGGCCGCACCAGCCGCTGAGAAGGAACAGCTCACCCAGCGCGAGGCCGAACTGCTGCGCTATCTCACTGAGGGCATGTCCAATCGCGATATCGCCTTGGCGCTGTCGGTGAGCGAAACCACGGTGAAATGGCACCTGAAGAACATTTTCGGCAAGCTTGCGGTATCCAACCGGGTGCAGGCGGTGCGCGCCGCGCAAGGGTCAGCAGGCGCCCATCCCCCTCCGAAGGGAGGGGTATAGAATAACGGGCACAACCCCTCTTTCGGGTCGGGCCACATGATCGTCAGCCTGCTAGCGTCACCTGGTTTTCGGAGGACGCTGCGGATGGCGACAGGCTACGTTTTTCACGAACAGCTGATGTGGCACGACACCGGCCCCAGCGCCGACATGATGCCGCCCGGCCGTTTCGTGGAACCCGGCCGCCATCTGGAATCGCCCGGCTCGAAGCGCCGGCTGAACAACCTCATCCAGGTCAGTGGCCTGTCGCGTCATCTGGTGCCGATCATCCCAGAGCCAGTCTCGATCGAGGACCTGCTGCGCGTGCACACGCAACGCCATGTCGACGATATCCGCATGCTGAGCGAACGTGGCTCCGGTTTCGCCGGACCACAGGCGCCGATCGGTCTCAACAGCTTCGACATCGCGCTGCTGTCTGCCGGCACCACCTATGCCGCCATGCGCGCGGTGCTGACCGGCCGCGTCGACAATGCCTATGCGTTGGCGCGGCCGCCGGGGCATCATGCCGAACCCGACCAGGCGATGGGCAACTGCCTGTTCTCCAACATCGGCGTTGCTGTCCGCCGGCTGCAGCATGAAGGTTTGCTCGGGCGCGCGGCGATAGTCGACTGGGATGTGCACCACGGCAACGGCACCGAGACGGTGTTCTATTCCGACCCGTCGGTGCTGACCATTTCCGTGCATCAGGACAATCTCTACCCGACCGGGCGCGGTGCGCTGGCCGACAACGGGAAAGATGCCGGCAAAGGCTACAACATGAACATACCTCTGCCGGGGGGCAGCGGCACCGGCGCCTATGAAGCGGCTTTCGACCGCGTCATCGCACCTGCGCTGCGCGCCTACAGACCGGACCTCGTCATCGTCGCTTCCGGCTTCGATGCGTCAGGCTTTGATCCGCTCGGCCGCATGATGCTCAACAGCGAATGCTTCAGGCGGCTCGCCGCGCGCATGGTGGCGCTGGCCGCCGAGACCTCGCAAGGGCGTCTGATCATGACCCATGAGGGCGGCTACTCCGAAGGTTATGTGCCGTTCTGCGGCCATGCCGTCATCGAGACGCTGGCCAATCACCGTACCGAAGTGGTCGATCCGCTGTCGGACCATATCGACGAGTGGGCTGGGCAGGATCTGCAGCCACACCAGGCTGCTGCGATCGATGCCGCAGAGGGGCTGCTCGCCGGCCTGCGCCAACGTCTCGCAAGCGCGGCCTGACGCGATGGATTTTCTCATCACCACGCTGCTCAACGCGCTGACGCTGATCAGCATCCTGATGCTGGTCGGGCTCGGGCTGGCGATCAGCTTCGGGCTGATGAACGTGACCAATTTGGCGCATGGCGAGTTCGTCACCGTCGGTGCTTTCGCGGTCTATTTCGTCCAGAGCATGGGCGGCTCGTTCTGGCTGGGCCTGGCCGCCGCGCCCATCGCCGGCGCGGTGGTCGGCTGTATCCTCGAATTCGCCATCATCCGCCATCTCTATTCCAGGCCTGTCTCGACCGTGCTCGCCACCTGGGGCGTCAGCCTGATCCTGCAGCAAGGGCTGGAACTGACCTTCGGCCTCGGCGCCAAGCCGGTGACGCCGCCGATCGAGGGCACGCTCGATCTCGTCTTCACCGTCTATCCGGCCTACCGGCTGATCCTGATCGGCATCGCCATGCTGACCTTGCTCGGCGTCATCCTGCTGATCAGCCGGACGCCCTTCGGCCTCGATATCCGAACCGTCATCCAGAACCGCGAGATGGCCGAGGGCGTCGGCATCAACACGCGGCGTACCTACGCCATTGCCTTCACCTTCGGCGCGGCCATCGCCGGGCTTGCCGGCGGACTGGTCGCGCCACTGGCGATCGTGCTGCCGCAGATGGGGGTGAACTATCTCGCCAACGCCTTCTTCGTCGTCATCGTCGGCGGCGTCGGCTCGATCTGGGGTACGCTGATCGGCGGCCTGATCATCGCGGTGCTCTCCAATGGGCTCATCTTGGCCGGTGTCTCCGACATCTGGCAGTACATCATCAAGGGATTGGTCATCATCGTGGCGGTCGCCCTCGACCGCTACAGGCTCCAGGCAGGAGCAAGAACGTGATTGACCTTAGTCGCCGGCGTCAACGACCGGTTTGTGTAACGCACCGTGAGAGGCGCGGGGCAATCGGAGGAAAGCAATGAAGACCATCGCCAAACTGCTCTGCGGCGTCGCACTCGCGTCGCTCGCCATCGCGCCTGCTTCGGCCAAGGACCTCAACAAGGTCGGTATCTCGGTCGGCCTGCTCGGCAATCCCTTCTTCGTCGCCACCATCAAGGGCATCGAGGACGCGGCCAAGAAGATCAACCCGAAGGTCGAGGTGACCTCGGTATCGGCCGACTATGACCTCAACAAGCAGGTCTCGCAGGTCGATTCGTTCATCGCCGCCGGCGTCGACGTGATCATGCTCAATGCCGTCGACGCCAAGGCGATCGCGCCGGCGGTGAAGAAGGCGCAAGCCGCGGGTATCGTCGTTGCCGCCTTCGACGTTTCGGCGCCGGGCGCCGACGTCACCGTGATGACCAACAACGTCAAGGCCGGCGAAGAGGCCTGCCAGTACCTGGTCGACCACACCGGCGGCAAGGGCGACTACGTCATCCTCAACGGACCGGCATCGTCCTCGATCCTGGAGCGGGTGAAGGGCTGCAAGAACGTGCTGGCGCAGCATCCCGACATCAAGATCCTCTCCGACGACCAGAATGCCGAAGGCTCGCGCGACGGCGGCCTGAAGGTGTTCCAGTCGCTGCTCACCCGCTTCGACAAGATCGATGCGGTGTTTGCCATCAATGACCCGACGGCGATCGGCGCCCAGCTTGCGGCCAAGCAGCTCAACCGTTCGGAATTCATCTTCACCGCCGTCGACGGCGCGCCCGATATCGAGAAGGAACTCTCCTCCGGCACCTCGATGATCAAGGCCTCGGCCTCGCAGGATCCTTACGTGATGGCCGGCCAGTCACTGACGATGGCGGCCGAACTGCTGGCCGGCAAGAAGCCGGCGGAGCCGACCGTGCTGCTCGACCCGAAGCTGATCACGGCCGAGAACCTGAAGGACTACAAGGGCTGGACCGCGGCCCGCTAAACGTCCCTCAGCAGCGTGCGGCCGGGATCACCCGGCCGCACGTCTTGTCCAGGCATCGGTTCCCCAATGGGGTCGATGCGCAGCACCGGAGACGATGATGTCGCGTATTGGAATCCATTCTTTCGTCTGGTCGGCGGGCTCGGCCCAGGCCGATCTCGAGCGCACGCTGGCCAACACCAGGGAGGCCGGCTTCGACCTCATCGAATTCTCCTATCTCGATCCCGCCAATGTCGACATCGGCGGGCTTGCCCGGC
>NZ_RZPQ01000041.1:0-17179 GCF_003999135.1 Mesorhizobium sp. M7A.F.Ca.CA.004.06.1.1
AACAGAAGGGTAGCAGGCCATCGACTTCGAGTGCCTGACGGATTTGGAACAGAGCCTCGAAAAAGTCTTCCTCTTCTGCCTCGATCACCTTGTCCCGATAACTGCATTTCAAATTGCAGGCAGCGCCGTTCACGTGCAGCGTGAACACAGCTTGCTCGTCGTCACCAACGGAACCTGCGCCGATCAGAAAAACAGTACGCTGATGGTCCATCTCATCCCCCTCGCCATGTGACGGGATGGTAGTACGACAACGGCCGCTTTTCCAGCATGGCAGGGATTGGGACGGCCGCACTCCCTCCCGTCGTCATCCGCTGGCCGGGCGTCCCGCCGCAAAGGCAAGGTCCCGCCGAATGGCGTCCAATTTGTCTTGCGCCAGACCGGCAAGCAGCTTTTCATCGAGGTAGCCTGCTCGGATGAGATGAGCGAAGACATAAAGGAGCTGCGAATAGCGGTAGTCGAACGTCCGATCGATATCCCGCCGCTGTTCACGCAAATAGGCTTCCAGCTCCCACATCTGGGAGGGAACCGTCACCGCACTGGCCTTGCTCTTGAATTCGGCCATCGTCTTTGCGAGGGCCGCCTCAAGAGCCTTATCGAAGGCGTGGCGGGCGAGCTTCTTTTCGGAAGCGGACCAACTGAAATCGTTCACTGGATATCTCCGTAGATGTCCTGTGAATTCCACCAGATTTTCACGAACTTCGCCTGCTGCTACCCCCGAGCCGCCCAAAGCAAACCCCGCTCCACCATCAGCGCCATTTCCGGCACCGCGAACTCATCCGCAGTGTGACCAAGGGAACTGTAGAAAACCTTCCCCGCCCCATAGCGCCGTTTCCAGACGACCGGCATGACGACGCCGCCTATCCCAGGAAAATGCGCGTCGGTGAAGGTGGTGGTCGCCAGCACTTCGTTGCTCGGGTCGACATGCATGTAATACTGCTCCGACCGGTAGGCGAAATCGCTGATGCCCGATGTGATCGGCTCGTCCGGCCTGGTGATCGCGACAGTATAGTCGATGATGTTGCCGGGATGCGCCACCCATTGGCCGCCGGTCATGAACTGATAGTCGGGCTCATTGCGGAAACTGTCGCCCATCGTGCCGTGGAAGCCGCCGAGTCCGCTCCCCCCGCGAACCGCATGCATCAGGTTCTGCAGCTCGGCCTTTTCGATCGTCGACATCGTGATGACGGGCACGATGAGATCGAAGGAAGCAAGCTCCGGATCAGCGAACATCGCCGTGCCCTCACCCAGCGTGACGTCGAAGCCGTTTCGCTCAAGCAAGGTGCGAACGACCTTCGCGCTCTGCTCCGGCGTGTGGCCCTCCCAGCCGCCCCAAGCGATCAAGGCCTTCTTTGGCATGGTGTCCCTCCCTTGGAGCACTCCGCTTCGATCTATCTGGCGTCAGCGCCAGCCCAGCGCCGGCGCGACATGGGTCAGGATCGCCTCGATGACATGCGCATTGTAGTCGACGCCGAGCTGGTTCGGAACGGTGAGCAGCAGCGTGTCGGCCTCGGCGATTGCCTCGTCCTGCGCCAATTCCTTGATCAGCACATCCGGCTCGGCCGCATAGCTGCGCCCGAAGATCGCCTTGGTGTTCTCCTCGATGAAGCCGATCTGGTCGCGGCCCTCATTGCCGCGGCCGAAATAGGCACGGTCGCGATCGTCGACCAGCGCGAAGATGCTGCGGCTGACCGAGACGCGCGGCTCGCGCTTGTGACCGGCCGCTTTCCAGGCTTCGCGGTAGATGCGGATCTGCTCGGCCTGCTGGATGTGGAACGGCTTGCCGCTCTCGTCGAATTTGAGCGTCGAGCTCTGCAGGTTCATGCCGAGCTTGGCCGCCCATTCCGACGTGGCGTTGGTGGCAGCACCCCACCAGATCCGCTCGCGTAAACCCTCCGAATGCGGCTCGAGGCGCAAGAGGCCGGGCGGATTGGGGAACATTGGACGTGGATTGGGCTGGGCGAACCCCTCGCCCCGCAGCGTCTCGAGGAAGACCTCGGCATGATGCCGCGCCATGTCGGCGTCGCTCTGGCCTTCCGGCGGCGCATAGCCGAAATGGCGCCAGCCATCGATCACCTGCTCGGGCGAGCCGCGGCTGATGCCGAGCTGCAGGCGGCCGCCGGCGATGATGTCGGCAGCACCGGCGTCCTCGGCCATGTAGAGCGGGTTCTCGTAGCGCATGTCGATGACGGCGGTGCCGATCTCGATGCGGCTGGTCTTGGCTCCGACTGCCGCCAGCAGCGGGAACGGCGAAGCGAGCTGGCGGGCGAAATGATGCACGCGGAAATAGGCCCCATCCGCCCCCAGTTGCTCGGCGGCGATCGCCAGCTCGATGGATTGCAAAAGCGCGTCCGATGCCGAGCGCACTTGCGATTGCGACGAGGGCGTCCAGTGCCCGAACGACAGGAAACCGATTTTCTTCATAGCCATGCGATATAAGGATGCGCGTCAGGCTTCAATGCAAAAGAGATTTTTCGACGCGCCCAATCCAGGCTCATGCATCGCTATTTTCAAACGCGCCGATGCCTTGCGCGATCAGGTTGGTCGCCATGACCAGTGAGACGATTGCCGCGGAATTGAAGACGACGACCCACCATTTGCCGCCGGTCAGGAAGCCATAGCCGTCGGCGACAGCCAGTCCCCAGTCGGCCGATGGCGGCTGGATGCCGAGGCCGAGAAAGCTCAGCGTCGCGATCGAAAAGAACGCGTAGCCCAGCCTTGTGACCAGCTCGATCAAGATCGTTTCCCTGATGTTGGGCAGTATCTCCAGAAACATGATGGCGAGCGGGCCCTCGCCGCCAAGCCGCGCAGCGCTGACATAGTCGCGCTCCTTCTGCTCGCGCACGGCGGCGCGGACGGTGCGCGCCACCAGCGGCGCGTAGGCGATGCCGATCACCAGGATGACCGTTACATTGGACGGGCCGATGGCCACCAGCGTCATGGTGACGAGAACGATGAACGGAAACGCCATCAGCGTATCGAGCAGCCGCGCGCCGATGGCATCGACCAGGCCGTCGAAATAGCCGAGCACCAACCCGATGATGCTGCCGGCGGCGACACCGGCCAGCGTCGCCAGCGGCGCAACCAGCAGGATGTCGCGCGATCCGACGACTATGCGGGACAGCACGTCGCGGCCGAGCTGATCGGTCCCGAACCAGTGCAGCGCGTCGGGCGGCGTCAGCATCGCCAGGAAATCCTCGGCATAGGGATCGTAGGGAACGAAGAGGTTGCCTGCTATGGCGCACACGACCCAGAACAGAAGCAGCAGCGATCCGACCACGACCGACGGCGGCAATCCGGCGAAAGCACTGCGGATCCGGCGCACTGCCGGAAAGCCGGCCACGGAGCGCGGTGGTGCGGGAAACTCCGCCAGATCTGTCATGGCGAGGTCCGGCGGCGTTGCCGCGGATCGAGCAGCGCCAGTACGAGGTCGCCGGCCGCCGCCGACAGCACGAAGATTGCCGCCATCACCAGCACGCCGGCCTCGAGCATCGGGAAATCGCGTGCCTTGGCCGCATTCAGAACCAGATTGCCAAGCCCCTGGATGCCGAACAGCGCCTCGATCACCACCAGCCCGCCAAGCATGTAGCCGGTCTGCGTCGCCAGCACCGCGATGGTCGGCGTCAGCGCGTTGCGCAGCACGTGCCGAAAGATGATCTCGCGCCGCTCGAGCCCTTTCAGGACGGCGGTGCGCGTATAATCGGCGGCCATTGCCTCGATCACCCCTGCCCGCGTCATCCGGGCGATGTAGCCGGCAAGGTTCAGCACCAGCGGCAGCGCCGGCAGGATCAGATAATAGCCATGCGTCCAGAAGCCCGCGCCATCGGGCGCAACACCGGAGATCGGGAACCAGTTCAGCCACAGGCCGAAAACGATGAGCAGCATCAGGCCAGAAACGAAATCAGGCACAATGCCGAAGGAGACGCCTGCCATCACGATCAGCCGGTCGATCAAGCGGCCCGCATTGAGACCGGCAACGACGCCGGCACCAACGCCCAGCGGAATGAGAAAAATCAGAATAATGCCGGCAAGGGCGGCGGAGCGCTTGAGGCTTTCCAGCACGAAGGGCGCCACCGGCCCGCGCATCGACAGCGAGGTGCCGAAGTCACCGGTGACGGCCTTGCTGAACCAGAGCCAGTACTGGACGAGAACCGGCTGATCGGCGCCCAGCCGCTTGTTCAGTTCCGCCACCGCCTGCGCATCGGCAAAAGGCCCGAGCATCACACGGCCGACATCGCCGGGCAGGACCTGCCCGGCGAAGAACACCAGGATGCTGACCAGCCACAGCGTGAGGACAAGTGTGCCCAGACGCGCTGACAGAATGCGACCGGTCAGCATGTCGCGATCATGCCTGGACGAAGGAAACGCGATCGAGCAGCAGATGCGAGATCGCGGTGAAGCGGACGCCCTCGACCTTCGAGCTGACGATCCGGCTGTATTGCGAGAAGTAGCTGATGATCGCCGGCGTCTCGTCGAGCAGCAAGGTCTGGATCTTGCCGGCAACGAGGCGCTGTGCCTGCAGATCACGCGCCTTCGAGTAGTCGAGCAGCAGCGCATCATAGGCCGGGTTGTTGAAATGCGCCGCGTTCCAGGCTCCCGAACTCTTCAGCGTGGCGTTGAGGAAGATGTCGGGCGTGCCGCGATGGCCGTAGTCGGTGATGCCGAGCACCGAATCCAGCCAGGGCGAGCTACCGAAGGTCGCCGAGCCGTAATAGGCGTCCTGCGGCAGGACGTTGAGCTTGACGTCGATGCCGGCCTTCCTGGCGAAGTTCTGGATGATCACCGCATAGTCGGGAATGTCATAGGCGCGTTCGGTGGTCAGCGTCACCTCGAAGCCGTTCGGCACACCCGCCTCACCAAGCAGGCGCTTGGCTTCCGCAATGTCCTGCTTGCGCTGTGGCACCGACGGATCGGCGGAAGGGAAGATCGGCGCGAACGGGGTGTCGTTGCCGACGATGGCGCGGCCCTTGAGCAGGCCCTTGACCACCGCCTCGCGGTCGATGGTGAGCGCCAGCGCGCGGCGGATGCGCTTGTCGGTGAACGGCGCCTGGTCGGTTCTGAGATGCACCTGGTCATGCGAGCTTGCCTGCACGCTCAGCAGCTTGAAATTGGGATTGCCCTCGATCGCCAGCTCCAGGCGCGTCGTGCTCGGGATGACGTCGAGCTGGCCGGCCTGCAGCGCCAGCACCTGCGCCTGCTCGTCGTCGAAAAACTTGATCTCGACCCGGTCGGGCAGCGCCTTGTCGCCCCAGTAGTCTTCATTGCGAACGAAGCTGGCGCCTTGCTTGGGACGGAAGGATTCGAGCTTGAACGGACCGGTGCCGTTGAAACTCTTCTCGAAATCGCCGGCATAGTCGGCCGGCAGGATGACGGCATTGTAGACGTCTGAGGAGACATAGAAGGGGAAGTTGCTGTTTGGGCCGTCGAGATCGAAGGCGACGGTTTCGTCGTCGACCAGCTTGGCGCCGCCCTTGGACAGGATGCCCTTGTAGGCGGACAGCGCCGACGAGCCGCTGGCCCGATCGACCAGCCGCTCGAAGCTCGCCACAACATCCCTAGCGGTGACCGCGCGGCCATCGTGGAATTTCACCCCTGGCCGCAATTTGAAGGTCCAACGACTGGCCGTCTCGTTTGCTTCCCAGGACAGAGCCAGCTTCGGCTGCAGACCATCCTTCGGATCGTCGAGGATCAGATACTCGCCGACCTGGCTGATCACCCCGATGCTGGCCGGATCGGTGACCGAAACCGGATCGATCGCCTTGGTCGGCTGGCCGAGCCCGACGCGAACCGTGCCGCCGGCAGCAGTCGCGGCGCGCGCGCCTCCAAGCCCTTGGGAAGCGGCAAAGCCGGTCAGGCCGAGCAGTGCGGCGTATTTCAGGAGATCGCGGCGCTTGAGAAAGCCGCCCTGATATTCGTCGACGGCGACATTCCAGATGTCCCCCGACAGATTGCGAACTGCGTCGATATCTCTGAGTTTGGTCATGTTAAACCCTGCCTTGAAATGAAGATTGAAAGCTATGCGACGGGTTCGCCGTCGAGATGGATGCGGTCGACGGCCTGCGGATAGAACGCGATGAGGCCCTTGATCTTGGGCATTTCCTCTATGGGATCCCGGTAGCTCCAGGCGATGTCAGGGCGCACCGAGCCGTCGCTCAGCAGGCCGGACCAATAGGAGGCGATGCCCTTGTAAGGACATCGCGTCGTTGTGACGGACGCCGTCAGCCGCTCCAGCCGGATGTCTTCCGCCGGCAGATAGAAACGCGTTGGCAGATGCGTCTCGAACAGCAGAACCGGGCGGTGGCTGTCGGCGATCGGCTCGCCGTCGAACCAGACCTGCACATGGCTGGAGCTCTGCAGCACATCGATGCGTGCGTAGGGATCGCGGGCGTGGACGAAGACTTCCTCTTCCTCCTCGAACCATTGGTCGACGGCTTTCCAGGTGAAGGCGATGCGGCCGGCCAGAGGCGCCAGGTTTTCATCCGGTGGCGACACGAACGCCCAGGCCGCGTTGGCGCTGCGCCTGTCACCGCTGTCGATATCCCAATAGGCGGTTTCGCCACCGACCGGGTGCGGTTCGCGATGCGGTGAGGGTCTCAGCACCGACGGGTCGACCGCTGACGGCGGGAAGAAATAGATCGGCAGGAAATGGTTGGAGCGCAGCACGAGCACGTTGCGGCTGTCGGCGATGGTGCGGCCGCCGAACTTGACGCGCACGCGCTTGGGGCTGTGCAGGACATTGACGAGCTGCGGCGCGGTGGCTTCGCGCGGCTGCAATCTTGGTGCAACGGTCATGATCGTTCTCCCGGCCTGACGTCAGGACACCGCGCGCGCATTGTCGCGTTGTTCGGCGAAGCGATTGGCTGGCCGCGCCAGGCCGAAGCGGTCGCGCAGCGTTCCCGGCGCGTATTCGGTCGGGAACACGCCGCGCCGCTGCAGCTCCGGAACCACCTGTTCGGCGAAATTCACCCAGTCCTCGGGCAGCAGCGGGAACATCAAGTTGAAGCCGTCGGCGGCACCGGAAACGAACCAGTCCTGCAACTGGTCGGCGATCTGTACCGGCGTGCCGGCGACGGTCGGCACCGAACCGCTGTTGGCGAGTTTGCGGGCGATCTCGCGCAGGCTGAGATTCTGCTTCGCCCATTGCCTGACCCGGTTGAGCGACGTGCGTCCGCCGTTGAACGTGCTCTCGTCCGGCAGCGGCGGCAATGGCCCGTCCGGCGGGAACAGCGACAGGTCCAACCCGCTCCAGCTGGACAGAAGGTCGATGCCGACCTGATCCGGCAGCAAGGTCTGCAGGTATTCCTGCTTTTCCCGGCCTTCTGCTTCGGAGGCGGCGACAACAGGCAGGATGCCGGGCAGGATCTTGAAGCTCTCCGGCCGCCTGCCGTGGCGGGCCAGCCGCTCGTTGATATCCTGACGGTATTTGATGCCATCTTCCTTGGTGCTGTAGATGGCGAAGTGCGCATCGGCCTGGGCGGTGGCGAAGTTCTTGCCGTCCTCCGAGGAGCCCGCCTGGACGATCAGCGGATGGCCCTGCGGCGGCCGCGAGACGTTGAGCGGGCCGCGGACTTTGAAGTGCTTGCCCTTGTGATCGATGGGATGGACCTTGTCGGGGTCGGCGAAATAGCCCGACGCCTTGTCGATCAGCAGCGCCTCGTCTTCCCAGCTGTCCCACAGCGCTTTGACGATATCGAGGAATTCGGCCGCACGCTCGTAGCGGAACGCATGTTCGATATTGCCGTCGCGGCCGAAATTGCGCGCCTCCTCGTCCATCGCCGAGGTGACGACGTTCCACGACGCCCTGCCCTTGCTGATGTGGTCGAGCGAGGCGAACATGCGCGCCACATTGTAGGGCTCGCTGTAGGAACTCGATGCCGTGGTGATCAGGCCGATATGCTTGGTCACGCCCGCCAGCGCCGAGAGCAGCGTCAGCGGTTCGAGGCGGGCATTGGCGTAGTGGGCGACGCCGCTCTTGACCGAATCCCAAATCGAAACGTGGTCGGCGACGAAGATGGTGTCAATCCTGGCGCGCTCGGCCGCCTGCACGAGATCGCGGTAGAATTCGAAGTCCAGCACCTCCCGCCCCGGCGCCCTGGGATGGCGCCAGGACATCCGATGATCGCCCTGCGGGTTGAAGAAGAATGCGCTGAGGATCATGTGGTCTCGAGCCATGACGGCCTCCTTCCAGATCTGCTCCGGAGACCGTCGCGCTGCTTGCCTAAGCCGCGACAATCTCTGCTGATGCGAGAAAGGTAGATTGCGCTCCGGCTTAATCCGAGTAATTTTATAGAGATAATGCACTCCGAAAGCGGAAGCTATTGCCCTCGATGGCGGCGCTGGAAGAAAGTGGTTTCAAGTCCCCATGTCCTCCTCAGTTCTGAACGTAGACCAGCTGTCCGTCGCCTATGACGGGCGCAAGGGATCGCATCCCGCCGTCAGCGGCGTGTCGCTGCACATCCGCGAAGGCGAAGCGCTCGGCTTGGTCGGCGAGTCAGGATCGGGCAAAAGCTCTGTGGCGCTCGCCATCCTGCGTTATCTGCCGAAGAACGCCCGTATCGCGGCCTCAGCGCTTGAATTCCAGGGCCGCGAAATCCGCGACCTTTCCGCCGAGCAGCTCCGCCGGCTCAGGGGAAATCAAATCGCGGCCGTCTACCAGCATCCGGGCGCGGCGCTCAATCCAAGCATGACGATCGGCCGGCAGATCACCGAGACGATCATGCGGCACCGCCCGGTTCGCCTCGACGAGGCGCGCGAGCGTGCGGCCGAACTGCTCGGCCGGGTCCGCGTCAGCCATCCGGAGCGTGTGCTGGATCTCTATCCGCACGAACTCTCCGGCGGCATGCAGCAGCGCGCCAACATCGCCATCGCGATTGCGCTCGACCCGTCGCTGCTGGTGCTGGATGAGCCGACGACGGCGCTCGACGCCAGCGTCCAGTCCGAGATCATCGCCATCCTCTCCGACCTGCGCAAGGATCACAAAACCAGCATCCTGCTGATCAGCCACGACATCAACATGATCCGCCGCTCCTGCGACCGGGTGGCGGTGATGCAGGCGGGAACCGTGGTCGAAAGCGGCGTTGCGGGCGATGTCTTCGACAACCCCTCTCACGCCTACACCAAGGCGCTCATCGCCTCGATCCCGGCGCTCAACTACACCAAGCGGGACGGAAGACTGGCGGAGACGGACGGCGTGCCAGCGCACCCCATAGCCCAAGGCGAAGACGCCGGCTTGCCAAAAGAACGCCGGGTCGCGATCGCCTGCAAAGGCATCAGTCATGCCTTCGGCAGCCAGCCAGTGCTGCACGGCATCGATCTCGACATCGGCCAGGGCGAAACCTTCGGGCTGATAGGCGAGTCCGGTTCGGGCAAGTCGACCCTGGCACGCATCGTCACCGGCCTGCAGATGCCCAATGCCGGATCGGTCGAGCTGTTCGGCAGGACGGTCGCGCCGCGCGTCGAGAAGAGAAACCTTGCCGAACGCCGCGACGTGCAGATGGTCTTCCAGTCGCCGGATCGCACGCTCAACCCGCGCCAGCGGATCGGTCGCATCCTCGGCCGTCCGCTGCGCCGGCTCGCCGGCCTGCGCCGCAGCGAGGTGAGAGCCCGCGTCGGCGACCTGCTGGCCTCGGTTCGCCTCGCCGGCGCCACGGCCGAGCAGAAGTCGCGCTCGCTGTCCGGCGGCCAGCGGCAACGGGCGGCGATCGCGCGCGCCTTCGCCGGCGTGCCGAAGGTCGTCGTGCTCGATGAACCGACCTCGGCACTCGACGTCTCCGTCCAGGCGACCGTTCTCAACCTGCTCAACGACCTGCAGCGCGACAAGGACACGACCTATCTGTTCATCAGCCACGACCTCAGCGTGGTGCGCTACATGGCCGACAGGATCGGCGTGCTCTATCGCGGACGCCTGGTCGAAACCGGTTCATCCGACCAGATTTTCAAAGGCCCCAACCACCCCTATACGGCCCTGCTGCTGGCCGCTTCTTCCGATGAGGCCGAGCCGAAACTATCCGCTCCAGCCGAGATCGAGGCCACCGGTGTCCCGAACACCGGATGCGCCTTCGCCGATCGCTGCCCCCTGGTCCTGCCCGGCTGCAGAAAGGCAGAACCATCAGCCATGGAGGTTGCGGCTGGCCACCGGATCGCCTGCTGGCGGCACGGCCAGGGTTTTTGAGCGGCTCAACAGCAGTCCGAAGGTCCGCAGCAACTCGGTTTCAGCGGCAGGCAGGTCGTCCGATGCATGGAACCTCTCCGACGGCTGGCGAGGCGGTGCAACATTGTCATAGCGTGCTGATTTGCCGACACTGGAAGCCCGGAGTTCCTGGTGCCCGCGCTGGGCCTGGGTGTTTCCTCGCATACAAATATATTCGTTCATGCTAATATATTGTGGTCATGCACATTCGTTCGTGACGAACATGTGGGAGGATGCAATGAAAACCATAAATCGCAGGTCTGCAATTGCTCTCGGTGTGACGGCTGCCGCGATAACGCCTCTGTTCACCCTGGCGGCGTCCGCGAAGGTCAAGAAATATGGCCCGAAGGAAGGCAAGGAGATTGCGCCCGGTGTCAGGGTGGTTGAGGTCAGCACCGGCGACTCCGACATTCCCGCCTACAAGAGCATCGCAGTCGTCGACGTGGTGTTCCAGCCCGGCGCACACGCGCCTCAGATGGTGATGGACAATGACATGGTCTGCACCATTACTTCAGGCGCATTCACGATCAAGAAAGCCGACAAGGAATTCAAGCTCAAGGAAGGCGACATGTACACCTGCGCCAAGGGCAAGACCGACGAGGCGACGAATACAAGCAAGGAGGTCGGCGTCCATCGTATCGCCGTCCTGATACCTGCCTAGAGCATGATGCCGAAAAGTGTGAAGCGGTTTTCGGACGACATCATACTCTATCTCTTTGATTTAGAGACGGATTCAGATTTCAGCTCGATTCGACCTGAAATCATCCGGCTCTAGCAGACCGGATTCCGGCCGGATGGAAGATCGCACGCCGTCCGGCCGTCGCTCGCGTACAGCCGGATGCTGGCCTCGTCCCGCCAACGCCCTTCAGCAAGAAGATTCCGTCGCTGGTGCCAGCCGGATCGCAGTCGCATGCTCGCTTTCCGTTCAGGCACAGTGCGATACCGGAATTGGCTCTTGAACGGCCAAGTCGGACACGCGTAACATCGCGCCATCTGAATTGAGTCTGCTTTATTAGTCCGGACTACCCTCCGGATTGGTTTGGACATTTCCCTTGAACACGCAAGCAATCGGCGGCGCGCCGGAGCGCGGCAAATCGTTTGCCCATGTGGCGGAAGCCTCCTGGGGCAAGGGCCTCAGCACCTTGCTCCGCATCGTGCGCATGACGCTGCGCCATCCCTGGCAGGTCGCCATCACCATCGTCTCGACCTTTATTGCCGCGACCTTGCAGCTTTTCATTCCCCGCCTGCTGGGCCGCGCCATCGACCAGGCGCAAGGTGTGATGGCCGCGGGTGCCGGCGCTGCCGCGGAACAGGCGCTGTGGAATACGGCGCTGACGCTGCTCGTCGTCTCGATCCTGCGCGGCCTCTTCACAATGGCGCAGAACTACTATGGCGAGGCCGTCGGCCACCGCACCGGCTATGAACTGCGCCTGGCTTTCTACGAGAAGATCCAGCGCCTGAGCTTCGCCTACCACGACAGGGTCCACACCGGCGATCTCATCACGCTCGGCCTGCTCGATCTCGACGGCGTGCGCATGTTCTTTTCCACCGGCATTTTGCGCGTGGTGCTGCTCGGCGTGCTGATCGGCGTCGGCGCCTATCTCCTGGTCAGCACCGATCCCGTGCTCGGGTTGCTCAGTCTGAGCTTCGTGCCGTTCGTCGCCTGGCGGTCCTCGGTCACCCAGCTCAAACTGCGCAGCACCTGGCTGACGTTGCAGGAGCGCCTCTCGGTGCTGAGCCGGGTGATGGATGAGAACCTCGGCGGTATCCGTGTCGTGCGCGCTTTCGCAGCGCAGCGGCATGAGCTGGAAAAATTCGATCGCGCCAAGCGCGATGCACTGGACCTCGCCAATCAGCGCGTCGACATCCGCGTCGCCAACACCAGCGCCATGAATTTCTCGTTCCTGGCCGCCATGGGGCTGGTCCTGTGGTTCGGCGGCCAGAAGGTGATCGCAGGCCAGATCAGCGTCGGCACGCTGGCGCAGTTCCTCACCTTCATGACCATCTTGCAGATGCCGGTGCGCCAGCTCGGGCTGATGGTCAACTCCTTCGCGCGCGCCTCGACCTGCGGCACCCGGCTGTTCGAACTGCTCGACGCCGAGCTCGACATCGAGGACGCGCCCGGCGCCAGGGATCTCGTCGTCAGCGACGGCGTGCTGCGCTTCGACAATGTCGGCTTTCGCTATGAGGGCGCAGGCGGCCGGCCGACGCTGTCCGGCATCTCCTTCGAGGCCCGGTCCGGCGAGACCATCGGCATTGTCGGCCCACCGGGCAGCGGCAAGTCGACCATCGCGCATCTGATCCCGCGTTTCTACGACGTCACTTCGGGTTCGATCACCATCGACGGCCAGGACATTCGTGAGGTGACGCTGAAATCGCTGCGCAAGGCCGTCGGCGTCGTGCAGCAGGACGCGTTCCTGTTCACCACCTCGATCGAGAACAACATCGCCTATGGCAATCCCTGGGCGCGCGAGACCCGCATCGGGCAGGCAGCCGAGTACGCCCAGCTGCACAATTACATCATGGGCCTCCCGGCCGGTTACACCACGGTTGTCGGCGAGCGCGGCGCGTCGCTTTCCGGTGGCCAGCGGCAGCGCCTGACCATTGCGCGGAGCCTGATGCTGCGGCCATCGGTGCTGGTCTTCGACGATTCGACCGCGGCAATAGATGCCGGTACCGAACAGCGCATCCGGGCGGCGATGAAGCGCTTCGCCAGGGACCGCGTCACGCTCATCATCTCGCACCGGCTGAGCTCGCTGATGCATGCCGACCAGATCCTGTTCGTCGAGGGTGGCCGGATCGTCGAGCGCGGCACGCACGAGGAACTGCTGGCGCTCGGTGGCCGCTATCGCGCGCTCTACGATTTGCAGCTGCGGCCGGACGATGAGCGGCCTGTCGTGGCGGGAGCCGCATGATGTCGACACAGGCCGACGACGACAAGGAAGATACCAGCCGCCGGCCGACAAGGGCTGTCGTGGGCTCGCATCGCGACGAGGAAGAAGTCTTCGGCAAGGCCTACGACCCGCGCATCGTCAGGCGCATCTGGAGCTTCGTGAGACCGTATCAGAGCCGGATCTTCATCTCGGTCGCCGCAGTGCTGGTGTTCACGCTGACGCAATTGGCGATCCCGCTGGTCATCCGCTACGCCATCGACCACGGCATGACGGCGGGCAGGCTCGACCAGCCGGTGATGATCGCAGCGATCATCACTTTCGCCGTCATCATCCTGATCAACTATGCCGCCTCCTATGTGCAGGAAAGCGTCGTCGGCAAAGTGGCCGAGAACGTGCTCTCCGACCTGCGCCGGGCCATGTTCAGCCATCTGCAGCGGGTCTCGTTGAGCTTCATGGACAAGACCGAGGTCGGGCGGCTGATGTCGCGCCTGCAGGGCGACGTCAATTCGATGCAGGAATTCCTCGAAACGTCGGTCATGTCGGTGGGCGACATCGTGCTGCTGTTCGGCATCGTCAGCGTGCTTTTGTGGCTGGATTTCCGGCTCGGCCTGCTGACGCTGTCGACCATGCCGGTGCTGTTCATCGTGCGCCTGTTCTGGCTGCCGCGCGCCAAGGTCGCCTTCATGGCCGCGCACGAAACCAACTCGATCGCCAATGGCGCGCTGGCCGAAGGCATCCATGGCGTGCGCACGGTGCAGAGCCTGGAGCGCCAGCACGTCAATTTCGACCTCTATGACGAGAAGGTGCTGGCCAATCTCAATGCCCATCTGACCTCGGCGAAATACGCGCAGGTGATGGTGCCGATCGTCGACACGCTGACCGGCATCGCCATGGCGACCGTCATCGTCGTCGGCGGTTCGATGGTGCTGTCGCACAGCCTCGACATCGGCGTCATGGTGGCGTTCCTGTTCTACATCCAGCGCTTCTTCGACCCGATCCGCTCGCTGACCATGCAATACAGCGTCATGCAGCGCGCCATGGCTTCGGGCCAGCGCATCTCCGAAGTGCTCGACGTGCCGGTCGACGTCAGCGACAGGCAAGGCGCGGTGACGCTGTCGCGCGACATGGACGGCTCGGTCGAGTTCAGGAACGTCACCTTCGGCTATAGGCCGAACCAGCCGGTGCTGAAGAACATCTCCTTTCGCGTCAATCCGGGCGAGACCGTGGCCCTTGTCGGCCCTACCGGATCGGGCAAGTCCAGCTCTATGGCGCTGGTGCACCGCTTTTACGATGTCTGGTCGGGCGAGGTTCTGGTCGGCGGCCATGATGTGCGTGACCTGACCCAGGATTCGCTCGGCGATCAGGTGGCGATGGTGCTGCAGGAGCCGTTCCTGTTCTCCGGCTCGGTGCTGGAAAACATCCGCTACCACAAGACATCAGCCAGCCGCGAGGAGGTGGTGCGCGCCGCACAAGCCGTCGGCGCGCACGATTTCATCGAGAACCTGCCCGATGGCTACGATACCGAACTCGAGCAGCGCGGCGGCAATCTCTCGCTCGGCCAGCGCCAGCTGATCAGCTTTGCGCGTGCACTGGTGGCCGACGCCAAGATCCTGGTGCTCGACGAAGCCACGGCCAGCATCGATTCCTACACCGAGATGCTGATCCAGAAGGCGCTGATCACCCTGCTGGAAGGCCGCACCGGGCTGGTCATCGCCCACCGTCTTGCCACCATCCGCGGCGCCGACCGCATCATCGTGCTGCAGAACGGCGAGATCGTCGAAAGCGGCAACCACGCCCAATTGATGGGCCGAAAAGGCCTCTACGCCCGCCTCTACAACATGAACTACGCCTCGTTCGACGACATTTCGGAAGGCGAGCTGGAGTTGGATGCGGCGGTCGGCAAGGCGACGTGATTGGGCCTACCACAGGCGCCTACGCCATTTCGGGGCGTTTTGAACCCTCGCGGATGGCCTTGTGCACGCCGCGCTGCAGATCCATGAATGCAGGGCTTTCCATCACCTCTTCGCGGCGCGGGCGCTCGATATCGACGTTGAAGGTCTGCGTGATGCGTCCCGGGCCGATCCCCATGACGACGATGCGGTCCGACAGATAGACGGCCTCCTCCACATCATGAGTGACAAACAGGACGGTCAACCTGTGTTCCTCCCAGATCTGGGTCAGCAGTTCCTGCATCTGATGCCGGGTCAAGGCATCGAGCGCGCCGAATGGCTCGTCCATCAACAGCATCTTGGGCCGGTAGGAAAGCGCGCGCGCAATGGCGACGCGCTGTTTCATGCCGCCCGAGAGTTCGGCCGGATAGCGGTCGGCGCTGTCGGACAGCTTGACGAGTTCGAGATGCTCCAGCGCGATCCTGCGGCAGGTCGGGCGATCGTAACCGGCGGCCTTGAGGGCAAATTCGATGTTCTGCCGCGCCGTCAGCCAGGGAAGCAGCGTGTAGGACTGGAAGACGACGCCACGGTCGAGACCCGGCTGCAGGATCGGCGCGCCATCGATGCTGAGATCGCCGGCGTCGAAGTCCTGCAGTCCGGCCACGATCGACAGCAGCGTGCTCTTGCCGCAGCCCGACGTGCCGACCAGGGAGACAAACTCGTTGTCGGCAAGATCGAGATTGATGTCGCGCAGCACTTCCGTGCGCCGCTCGCCGGTGCCGAAGCTCTTGTGGAGACCGGCGATCCGCAGTTTGGGGGGGCTCATCGGCTGGACCTCATTGCGAGCGGCCCTCTTGCTTGAACAGCACCTTTTCCAGCGCCTTCATCACCTGGTCGGTGATGAGGCCGAGCAGGCCGAGCAGCAGGATGTAGCCGATGATCGTGTTTGTCTGGAAATAGCGCTGCGACACGGTGATGCGATAGCCGAGCCCCGAAGTCGCGGCGACAAGTTCGGCCAGCACCAGCCAGGTCCATGCCCAGCCCAGGCTGATGCGCAGCGTATCCCAGATGCCCGGCAAGGCGCTGGGAACGACGATGCGCGTCAGGATCTTGCGATCCGGCAAGCCGAGTGTACGCCCAAGGCCAATGAAATCGGCTGGAACCCGTTTCACATTGTCCATGATCATCAGCACCTGCTGGAAGAAGGTGCCGATGAAGATGATCAGGAATTTCTGCGAATCTCCGGTGCCCGCCCACAGGATGGAGAGCGGCACGAAAGCGACGACCGGCATGTAGCGGATGAAATCCACCAGCGGCTCGATGGCCGCTTCCCAGGACCGGAAACTGCCGATCAGCACGCCGATCGGTATCGACAGGGCCGAGGCGATGAGGAAGCCGATGGAGATACGATACATCGAGGCTTTGAGGTCCAGCCACAACGTGCCGTCGGCGGCGAGCTTGGCGATCTGCATAGCTACGCTGCCCGGCGACGGCAGGAAGATCGGCTTTACCAACCCCAGTCCGGTCGCCGCCCACCAGGCAAGGCCGAGCCCGACGAACACGGCCACCGCGATGATCAGGAAGCGCGACCTGGCGATGGGCACGCCGATCCCGGAGGATCGGCGGCGCCTCGCCGGTTTCGTGACCGGTCCTGCCGCCGGTCGCTCCCGGGGCATCTGTGTCACCACCGCGATCCGGCCTTCGTCATTCCGCTGCCTTGACGAAGGCCGGGTCGATCATCTGCTCCGGCGTCACATCGGCCTGCAGCAGCTTGGCGTTCTTGGCGGCGGCTTCGACATCGGCGAAGGTCTTGGTGGTGAAGTCGCCTGTCAGCGCCGTCTTGTTTTCGGCGAGTGAGTAGTAGCGTACGCCGTCAAAGGCGGTGTTGAGGTCCTTGACGTCCGAACCGACGGCCTTGGCGATGATGGCGCGTCCACCGGGCGTGTCGGCATTGTAGTCCTTGAGCGCCGCGTCCCAGCTCTTGATCATGGCCAGCACCTGGCCGGGCCGCGACTTGATCACCTCGTCACGCACCACCAGCACGTCGCTGATCAGGCCGGGATCCTCGCCGGCGGTGAACAGCAGCTTGAGGTCCTTGTTCTGCGCCATGGCGACGGTGAGGTACGGTTCATAGGTCACCGCGACCGGCACCTGGCCGGCGATCAAGGCGCTGCCGGCGTCGGACGCCGGCATCGGAACCGGCTTGACAT
>NZ_RZPQ01000420.1:0-5180 GCF_003999135.1 Mesorhizobium sp. M7A.F.Ca.CA.004.06.1.1
CTCAAGGTGCTGCTGCCGCAGGCGCGTGAGCACTTCGCCAGCGCCGGCGCGCTGGTCGATCCGGACACCGACATGGTGCGCATCGGCCGCGACATGGTGACGGCGGCACTCGCCTCGGCGCCGAGATCGATCCACGCTCACGCCGGTTCGCGCGCCCGCGATCTGACGCTGGAGCTCGGCTCGATGACCTTCCTCGCCGGATGCGGGGCGCCGAACGTCACCGATCTCGAGCGCGGCCGGCGGCCGGGAACACTGGCGGATTTCGAGGATCTCATGCGGCTGGTGCAGCATTTCGACGTGCTGCATATGCTGGGGCCCTGCATCGAACCGCAGGATGTCGACAACCGCTTTCGCCACTATGCCGTCAACCGCGCGCAGCTGACGCTGTCGGACAAGCTCCCGTTCGTCTTCGCGCGCGGCACGCCGCAGGTCGAGGACGGGTTCGAGATGATTCGTCTGGCGCGCGGCCTGTCGCAGGACGAGTTTCTGGCAAATGCATATTGCTACACCGTCATCAACACCAACTCGCCGCGCCAGCTCGACATCCCGATGGCGCAAGGCATCATCGATTTCGCCCGCGCGGGCCAAATCTCCGTCATCACGCCGTTCTGCCTGGCTGGCGCGATGGCGCCGATCACGGTCGCCGGCGCGCTGACGCTGCAGCATGCCGAGGCGCTCGCCGGGCTGACGCTGGCGCAGATCGTGCGGCCCGGCGCACCGGTCGTCTATGGCTCGTTCTCCTCCAATGTCGACATGAAATCCGGCGCGCCGGCCTTCGGTACGCCCGAGCACGTCAAGGCGACGCTGGGCGCCGGTCAGCTGGCGCGCTTCACCGGACTGCCGTGGCGATCGGGCGGCGGCAGTGCCGCCAACATCTCAGACGCGCAGGCCGCGCACGAGACGCAGTTCGCGCTGTGGGGCTCGGTGCTGGCCGGGGCGACGATGTGCATCCATGCCGCCGGCTGGCTGGAGGGCGGCCTCAGTGTCTCCTTCGAGAAACTGATCACCGACATCGAGGCGCTGCAGACGGTGGCTGAACTTTGTGCCGCGACGCCCGGCGACACCGATACGATCGGCTTCGAGGCGATCGCCGAGGTGCAGCCGGGCGGCCACTTCTTCTCGGCCGGTCACACCATGGCGCGCTACCGCACCGCCTTCTACGAACCGCTGGTGGCCGACTGGTCGAATTTCGGCAACTGGACGCAAAGCGGCTCGAAGACAGCGAGCGAGCGCGCCACCGGTGTCTGGAGGCGGGTGCTTGCCGATTTCGCGCCGCCGGCAACGGCTGCCGCCACATCAGGCGTGCTGGATGAGTTTATCGCACGGCGCACGGCAGAGGGCGGAGCGGCGCCAGTGTCTTAAGGCCGGCTATCGCTGATCGCCCTGGTTGTGGCGCGATCCGGAACCTGCAGCGCCTCCCGCGCATTCAAGGTTGCGGCCGGTGCACTGCGGCACCGGTGTGCTGTTTGAGGGGAGACGACATCGGCGGCCCTGCTGCCACCATCAATCGCTGTCGCGCGCCACCAGTTCCAGCGGCCAGACTTCGCGGATGATCCGCGGCCCCTCCGGGCCGGCGAAGGCGGGAAGCGACGCCAGCAGCATTTCAGCAAGCCGTTGTCCCATTGGCTCCAGCGCCGGGCGGAAGGCGGTCAACGCCGGGGAAAAATAGCGGCAGAGCGGCGTGTCGACGATGACGGTTACCGCCATGTCCTGGCCCGGCCTGATGCCCATCTCGGCCAGCGACTTGCAGCCGCCCAGCGCCATTGCATCATTGTTGAAGATGATGGCGGTCGGCGGGGCCTTGGAGCGCATGACCTGGGGCGTCACCTTGTAGCCGCCGGCCTCGTTGATGAAGCCGGACGCGATCAGCTCCGGGTCGACCTCGATGCCGTGCCGCCGCAAGGCCTTGCGGTAGCCGGCGAGGAACAGATAGCCGAAATTGAGGTCGAGCGACGGGCGGATAGCGGCGATACGGCGGTGACCGCGCGCCACAAGGCGGTCGACGGCGTCGGCGCCGGCCTTCTCGAAATCGAGGTCGAGGGAAGGATAGGACTTGGCCCCGGAGCGACTGCGGCCGAGCGTGGCGAACGGAAAGCCGGCTTGCGTGAGATAGTCGATGCGCTCGTCCTCGCGCCGCGTCCAGGCCAGCAGCACGGCATCGGCGCGGCGCGTCTCGACGACACGGCGCAGGCGCTCCTGCTGGTAGTCGCCCGGCGCGCCCATGACCACGGTCAGGTCGAGCCCGCTTTCGGCAAGCCTGGCCTGCAGCCCGATCAGAAACGGAATGAAGAACGGCTCGCCATATTGCTGGTCGCCGGGATGCGGCTGCAGCATGAAGGCGATCGAACGGGTGGCGCCTTGCCTCAGGCTGCGGCCGGACTGGTTCGGCGAATAGTTCAGCGTCCTGGCCGCCTCGAGCACGCGCTGGCGCGTGTCGGCATTGACGTCGGCGCGGCCGTTCAGCGCCCGCGACACCGTGCCGATCGATATGTTCAAGTGACGGGCAAGGTCGTGAATGCTGGACGCCAAGAGACTGTTCTCCCCCTTGCTTGGCTAGCACCGGTAGCCGCTCAGGCCAAGGCGGTAAGACGAATTTCGCCAAGGGCCGATTGACATTCTACGCCTTCGGGTGTGTTCTCGTAAACGTTTACGGAAAAACGTTTACGGTCCTGCCGTGGATGCCGTGACGATCGGTCTGGAGGGACCGAGCGGAGGAGGAGCGCTGGATGATCGATGTCGTCCTGGTCGGCTGCGGAGCGATGAGCAAGGCCTGGCTCGATGCCATCAGGCAGATCCACGGGCTCACCCTTATCGGCCTAGTGGATCTCGATGCCGACAGGGCACGGGCGAGGGCGCGCGAATACGACCTCACCAATGCCGTCATCGGCAGCAATCTCGACGCCGTGCTCGACCAGACCAAACCGCAAGCAGTGTTCGACGTGGTGGTTCCAGCTGCACGGCGCGAAGTCGCTTTTTCCGCCTTTGCCCACAATTGCCATCTGCTGACGGAAAAGCCGCTCGCCGACAGTCGGGAAAATGCGCGCGCCATCGTCGAGGCCGCGCACCGCGCCGGGCGCATCCATGCGGTCGTGCAGAACCGCCGCTATGTCGCCAATGTCAGGCGCATCCGCAGGTTCCTGGACTCCGGCGCCATTGGCACGCCTACCAGCATCCACGCCGACTTTTTCGTCGCACCGCATTTCGGCGGCTTTCGCGAGGAGATGGCGCATGTGCTGTTGCTCGACATGGCGATCCACACATTCGACGCCGCCCGCTATATGGTCGCCGGCGAGCCGGCCGGCGTCTATTGCCAGGAATGGGAGCCGGCCAATTCCTGGTACCGGCAGGGATCGTCGGCCAGCGCCGTCTTCGATCTCGGCCGCGGCAAGGTCTTCACCTATGCCGGGAGCTGGTGCGCCGCCGGCTTCCGCACCAGTTGGGAAAGTACATGGCGCATCGTCGCCGAGCGCGGCAGCCTGCTCTGGGACGGCAATGACGAGCTGAGGGCAGAAGCAGTGATGCCGGGCCGCGACGGAATGTTCGACAAAACCCAGCCGATCGCGGTGCCGCCGCTCGATGCGTCCGATCGCGTCGGCGGCCATCTCGGCATTCTCCAGGATTTCGTGCACGCCATCCAGACCGGCACCGAGCCGGAAACGCGCGGCGCCGACAACATCAAGAGCCTGGCCATGGTTTTTGGCGCCATCGAAAGCGCCGAGACCGGCCGCCGCGTGACAATCGCAGAGGACGCACAATGACGCCGAACCCGCTTCTCGACATCCGGATCGGCACCATGGTGCGGGCCAATCTCGACGACCCGGCGGCTTACGTCAAACAGATCCTGCCGCTCGGCTTCGAGAGCATCCAACCCTTCTTCTGGCAGACGCTTGGCGGCAAGGACCTGGCGCTTCTCGCCGGCCAGATCCGCGAGGCGATCGGCGATGCCGACGTCACCGTGTCCTCGCTCGGCGTGTTCGGCAATCCGCTGGAAGACGGCGAGGTCGATCGCGGCGTGCTCAAGGCCTGGGAGACCGTGATCGACAACGCGCATCTGTTCGGCACCTCGATGGTCAGCGGCTTCACCGGCCGCCTGCGCGGCAAACCTCTGCCGGACAGCCTGCCGCGCTTCAAGAAGGTCTGGGGACCGCTGGCCAAACGCGCCGCCGACAAGGGCGTCCGCATCGCGTTCGAGAACTGCGCCATGGACGGCAACTGGGCCGCCGGCGACTGGAACATCGCCCACAATCCGGACGCCTGGGAGCTGATATTCAACGAAGTGCCCGATGACAATCTCGGGCTGGAATGGGAGCCCTGCCATCAACTCGTCTATCTGATCGACCCGATGCCGCAGATCCGCAAATGGGCGCCGCGCATCTTCCACGTCCACGGCAAGGACGCGACGGTGCGTTGGGACGTGATCCGCGAGCATGGCGTGTTCGGCCGACTGCCCTTCGTGCAGATGCGCACGCCGGGTTTTGGCGACAGCGACTGGACGCGGGTGATCAGCGAGTTGCGGCTGGCCGGCTACAAGGGCGCCATCGACATCGAGGGCTGGCACGACCCGGTCTATCGCGGCGATCTCGAGATCACCGGCCAGGTGCGGGCGCTGGAATATCTGAAGCAATGCAGAGGAGGGGCCACCTACCTGCCGAACCCGATGTGAGGATCGGCCGGCGGGAGGAGCCGGCCGGGATGTCTGCAACGCACATTGCCGAAGCGAATGTCGAACTCCTCGCTTGCGAGGACAAAAAGGGAGGATAAGTGCATGAGCATGACGATGAGAAGGACAGTTCTGCGCTCGACCGTCGTGGCCGCCGCCACGATGCTTGCCGCTGCGATCTCCACCTTGCCCGCGCGGGCGCTCGACGCCAAATGGTGCAAGGACGTCCACATCCGCTTCTTCGTCGGCGGCGCCGAGGGCGACGCTTTCGGCACCATCGTCTACAATGGCGCCAAGCAGGCAGAGGCCGATCTCGGGCCGAAGGTCGACTACATCTTCTCCCAGTGGGACATCGAAAAGATGGTGCAGCAACTGCGTGAGGCCGTCGCGGTCAAGCCCAACGGCATCGCCATGATGGGCCACCCGGGCGACGCGTCGATCATGCCGCTGGCCGAACAGGCGCACAAGGACGGCATCAAGATGATGTACCAGAACGTGCCGGTGCCGAAGGTGGTGGAAG
>NZ_RZPQ01000421.1:0-5158 GCF_003999135.1 Mesorhizobium sp. M7A.F.Ca.CA.004.06.1.1
GGGTCGTGGGCTTGCGCTACTTCAACGTCTATGGCCCGCGCGAGGCGCATAAGGGCGCCATGGCCTCCGTCGCCTTCCATCTGTTCAACCAGGTCGAACAAGGCCAGAACCCGAAACTGTTCGGCGCCTATGACGGGTTCGGACCCGGCGAACAAAGCCGTGACTTCATCCACGTCGGCGACGTTGCCGACGTCAATCTGTGGCTGTGGAAACAGGGCTCAAGCGGCATCTTCAATTGCGGCACCGGCCGTGCCCAGCCCTTCCGCGCCATAGCCGAAACGGTGATCGACACGTTGGGGAAAGGCGAGATTGAATTCATCCCCTTTCCCGACCATCTCAAGGGCAGCTACCAGAGCTTTACGCAAGCTGATATGTCCCGTTTGCGCGCGGCCGGTTATAACGGCCAATTCCGGACAGTGGAAACCGGTGTCAGAGACTATGTCGAATGGCTGAAAGCCCAACGATCCTCGTGATCGGCCCACGCTGGGTGGGCGACATGGTGATGGCGCAGTGCCTGTTTTCGGCGCTGAAGGAGTTGCGTCCCAACGCCGCTATCGATGTGCTGGCGCCGGCCTGGGCCGCGCCGCTGGTCAAGCGCATGCCCGAGATCCGCCAGCAGATCGACTTTCCGCTCAAACCCGGCGCGCTCGAATTCACCCATCGCCGCCGCTTCGGCCGCCTGCTGCGCGGCCGCTACGACATGGCCTATATCCTGCCGGGCAGCTGGAAGTCGGCGCTGATCCCGTTCTTTGCCCGTATTCCGCGCCGTGTCGGCAATTTGCGCGAGATGCGCTATGGCCTGTTGACCGACATCGTGCCATTGCCCGACAGCATCAAACGACGCACAGCGCAGGCCTATTTCGGTCTCGCCCAGGGCGGCACTTTCCGGGCGCCGCGACTGACCGTGGACACGAAAAACCAGGTCGACCTGCTCGGCCGTTTCGGCTTGGCGCCGCAGAAATTCGTGGCCCTGATGCCCGGCGCCGAATTCGGCCCGGCCAAGCGCTGGCCCAGCGAAAGCTATGCCGGGCTTGCCCGCGATTTCATGGGCAAAGGCTTGAAGGTTGCTCTGTTTGGCTCGAAGAACGACCGCGACGTGACGGCGGAGATCGCGGCCCTGGCCCCCGGCGTCGTCGATCTCGCCGGACAGACGCGGCTGGAGGACGCCATCGATCTGATATCAGCCGCAAGGCTGGCCGTGTCCAACGACAGCGGGCTGATGCATGTCGCGGCCGCCGTCGGCACGCCGATCGTCGCCGTCTATGGCTCGACCTCGCCCGAGAACACGCCGCCGCTGGGGGAACGCCGCGAGTTGGTCTGGCTTGGCCTGTCGTGCTCGCCATGCCACCAGAAGGTCTGCCCGCTCGGCCACCTCAACTGCCTGAAGACGCTGGAAGTCGGCCAAGTCGCGGCAGCGGCGGACCGGCTGCTGGACATCCCGGCAGCGGCATGAAGGTGCTGATCGTCAAGACGTCGTCGATGGGCGATGTCATTCACACCTTTCCGGCCGTCGAGGATGCCCGTTTCCACCGCCCGGACCTGACCTTCGACTGGTGCGTCGAAGAGGCATTTGCCGGTATCGCCGCGCTTCACCCGGCGATCGAAAGAATTCACACGGTGGCGATCCGACGCTGGCGCAAGGCGCTGCTCGACGGCGCCACGTGGCACGAGGCGGCCGCCCTGCGCCGCACCTTGCGCGATTGCCGTTACGACCTCGTCATCGATGCGCAAGGCCTCCTGAAATCGGCTCTGGTGGCAAGGCAGGCCGGCGCCCCCATTGCCGGCTTCGACCGTTCGAGCGCGCGCGAACCTTCTGCGACGCTGTTCTACGATGCCACTTATCCCGTGCCGCGCGACCTGCACGCCATCGAACGGACACGGCGGCTGTTCGGGCTGGCGCTCGGCTATCAGCCCGATCTTTCGACCCTGGACTCCGGCATCGTGCCGCCCGTCGGCACTCTGGCGGGCATTGCCGGAAAAACCGCCTTCCTGCTGCACGGCACCAGCCGCGAAGACAAGAAATGGCCGGCCGAAGACTGGATTGAAACCGCGCGCCTCCTGATTGAGCGGGGGATAACGCCGGTCACGACCTGGTCGAACGAGCGCGAGAAGGCCGTGGCCGAAGCCATTGCCAAGGCAGTGCCATCGACAGTTGTGGTGCCAAAGTCACCGCTGGCCGACATCGCTGAGTTCATCGGCCGCTCGGAACTGGTCATCGGCGCCGACACCGGGCTGACCCATCTCGCCAGCGCCTTCGGCCTGCCAACGGTTGCGGTGTTCCTGGCGACCGAGCCCGGGTTGACGGGTCCGCGCGGGCAATATGCGTCGACGCTTTTGGCAGTGCCCGGGAAGCGTGTGATGCCGGCGGAGGTGGTGGCGGAGGCAGAGAGGCTGGCGGGACTCCAGGTCCTTGGCAAGGCCAACGCTGGCAAGAACTGAGGTCAATCGGAAAGGCCAGCGCCGCCCCCCATCCGCCTGCCGTCACCCTCTCCCCGTATAACGACGGGGAGAAGAGAGCTGAACGCAAGGCCAGCGTCTATTCTGCTACGTTGAAAATCGGCGAAATCGTCGACGGGAGCATCTTTCTCCCCGTCACTATACGGGGAGAAATGCCCGGCAGGGCGATGAGGGGCGACGCAAACCTCAGCTTAAAAATCGCAGCCGCGCCCCCCTCAAATCCCCTAGATGAACTGCACCTGGACGATCTCATATCCCCTGGCACCGCCAGGCGCATTGACTTCGATGGCGTCGCCGACTTCCTTGCCGATGAGCGCACGCGCGATCGGCGAGGAGATCGAGATGCGGCCGGACTTCACGTCCGCCTCCTGGTCGCCGACGATCCGGTAAGTCTTCTTTTCCTCGGTGTCCTCGTCGACCAGCACCACGGTGGCGCCGAACTTGATCTTGTCGCCGCTGAGCTTGCTGACGTCGATCACTTCGGCCCGCGCGATATAATCTTCAAGCTCGTTGACGCGGCCCTCGTTGAGGCTCTGCGCCTCTTTGGCGGCATGATATTCGGCATTTTCGGACAGGTCGCCATGCGAGCGCGCTTCGGAGATCGCCTCGATGATGCGCGGCCGCTCTTCCTGCTGGCGCCAGCGCAGTTCTTCCTTCAATGACGCGAACCCCTCGCCTGTCATCGGGACCTTGTTCATGATGCCTGACCTTTCCTGCTGCCACCCCCGCGTTTCGGGGAAAGCCTTGTCGATGGGTACAAAAAGAAAACGGGTCCGGCAGCCTCGGGCTAACGGAACCGTTTCACCGCAATTTCCCTGAATATAGCAATGTCAGCGGGTTTTTCACGCCCAAAAATCGGTTTTGCTAAAATCATCCCCGTTTTCATCAGCCAGGGCGGTGAATGAGGCTGGGGGCAGCAAAAAGCGGCCGCGATCGCTCGCGGCCGCTTGGAAGAGCCCTGGGATCTTTTCAGCTTCTCATGAAATGGTCGATCTGCTCGGCCAGCATGCCATATTCGCGCGAACCCTTGCCGGTCCGCTTCTCGATTTCCATCAGCTGTTGCCGGGCGCCGGCCAGATCGCCGATCTGCAGATGCGCTTCGCCGAGATATTCGCGCACCAGCGTGTAGTTCGGATCGATGCGCAGCGCTTCCTCGTAATAGCCGAGGCCGACGGTGACGCGGCCGGAATGGCGGTGCGAATAGCCGAGATAGTTGAGGATGCGCGGATCCTGCTTGTTGGCGGCAAGGCTGAGCACGGCGATCGCCTCGTCATAGCGCCCGGCCATCGCCAACGCGTGGCCAGCATCATAGATGCTGTCGTCGTCGAGCATGCCCTCCTGGGGTGCGACGCACTTTTTCTTCTTCTTGTCCCAGACTTCGCCCTTCTTGCATTGGGTGACCGTCTGATCGCTGCCGCCACTGTCACCGCCGGCGGCGAACACTGGAACGGCAAGGAACTGCAGCGCGACAAGGGCAGTCGCCACCTGGATCAGCACTCTTTTATGCATCGAAGCCTCCTGGAGGGTGAGAATGCAACACTAACGCCGGTCGGCTTGCGTTTCATCCCGGAAAATTGCGTGCGGAGAACATCAGGTGACGGATGCCGCAAATCCGCTATCATCCGGCAAACGACCTGAGGGAGACGGCCCTTGCAGCGGCGGCTTGAAAAGGACTGGGAGCTTTCGATCGGCCCCGACACTGTGCGCCTGTTCATCCTCAAGGCCAAGGCGCTGAGTGCGGCCGTCAATGAAGACTATGCCGATGGCGCCGAGCACGAGGTCGAACTCGATGGCGAGTCCCACGTCAACCATCACCATGACGGCCTTGCCGAGGAAAGCTCCGAGAATCTGACCGAGGAAGAGCTGCGTGAGCTGATCAACGACCTCAATGTCGATGAAGCAGCCGAACTGATCGCGCTGGCCTGGGTCGGTCGCGGCGACTACGACGCCACCGAATGGGCGGACGCGCTGGCGGCCGCGCGCGAACGCGCCAACAAGCGCACCGCGAAATACCTGCTTGGCATGCCGCTGCTCGCCGACTGGCTGGAGGAAGGGCTGGAAGCGATCGGTGCGTAACGGAGCGGTTACCGTTCGTGATGCGGCCGAGGCAACCACCTTGCGTCGGCGCCGTTGACGGCGATGGGGTCGATTGTCTTTTCCCGAACGTTCAGGATCTTGTTCGTCATGGCCGTCACGGCCTTACTGGTGATGCCGGCCGAGGCGAGACTTCGCCATCGGCATCACCAGCCGTTGACGCCGAGGATAGAGCAGCCGTTGACACCAAGAGCCGAACAGCCTCTTAAACCGCGAGGCGGAAAGCGCCTGAAACCACGAAGACATCGGTCGGTTACGCCGAAGCAGACACAGCAGAAAACGCAGTCTCCGCTGCCCTTGCCTGCCGATGCTCCGGTGCCTGGACCATCTGTTCCGGCACCAGCGCCCGGCATTCCGGTGCCGGAACCGCGCCCGGCGGACGCTCGGAAGGCTGACACTGCAAAGCCGCAGGAGCAGAAGACGGAAGCTCCGAAGACCACCGGCGCGCCCGAAGGTTCCAACGAAGAAAAATCCCGCCAGGAAAAGCAGGCACTCCCCGAGTCGTCAGTTCCCGAACCCTCAACCGATACCGAAAGCGAACCGGAGCCGCCCGCGGTCGCGCCAACGCCGACACCAAAACCCGACATCGCGGAGCCCGAGGCTCAGC
>NZ_RZPQ01000422.1:0-5132 GCF_003999135.1 Mesorhizobium sp. M7A.F.Ca.CA.004.06.1.1
GCCGGGCATCTCCCCCTCAAGGGGGGAGATTGGCAGGTTCGACGCTTCGCTCTGTTCGGCGACGTGAGCGATTAGCGAAAGCGGGGATGACATCCGATCTCCCCCCTTGAGGGGGAGATGCCCGGCAGGGCAGAGGGGGGCGCTCTCCCGCCAGCATTGCAAAATGACCTCCCGCGTCACGCCAGCGCCTCCTCGACGATCCGGCCAAGCTCCGGTGCGATGTAGGAAAGGTCTTCCTCGTCCTTGATCAGCACGCCGATGGCGCGGCGGAAGGCTTCCGGCCACGGGCTGCCGCCTCTCTCCAGGATGGTCGCCGCGTTGGCCCATTCGACGGCCTCGGCGATGCCGGGCGGCTTGGCCAGCGGCCGAGCGCGAATGGTCTGCACGGCTGTCGCCACGGCGCGCGCCGTTGCTTCAGCCACATTGCCGGCGCGCAGCATGATGATGGCGGCCTCGCGCTCGGCGTCGGGATAGCCAATCCAATGATAGACGCATCGGCGGCGCAGCGCTTCGGCGAGCTCGCGGGTGCGGTTCGAGGTCAGGATGACGATCGGCTGCGCCGTGGCGCGGATGGTGCCGCGCTCGGGAATGCTGATCTGGAAATCGGACAGGAATTCCAAAAGCAGCGCTTCAAATTCGTGGTCGGAACGATCGATCTCGTCGACCAGCAGCACGCGTTGTTCCGGCGCCTTCAGCACCTGCAGCAGCGGCCGGGCGATCAGGAAACGGTCTTCATAGATGTCGATCTCATGCTCGCCGGCATGGCGGATGGCAAGCAATTGGCGCTGGTAGTTCCATTCGTAGAGCGCGTGCGCGGCGTCGATGCCTTCATAACATTGCAGCCGCACCAGATCGCGGCCGAGCAGCTCGGCGATCGCTTTGGCCGCTTCCGTCTTGCCGACGCCCGGCGCGCCTTCGAGCAGCAGCGGCTTGCCCAGCCGGATTGCCAGGAAGATGGCGGTCGAAAGGCTTTCATCGGCCAGATAGCGCGAGGCGGCCAGATGCTGCGCCACCGCCTCCGGCGAGGTCGCTGATGTCTCGGCGCTTGTCCCGGTCATTTCGGCCCTCAGTTCGCCGCTTGCGCCTTCAGCGCGCGCAGGATGCGCTCCGGCGTGATCGGCAGCGTGTCGATGCGCACGCCGACGGCGTCGAAGACGGCATTGGCGACCGCCGGGATCTGTGGGTTGGCGCACATTTCGCCCGGCCCTTTGGCGCCGTATGGTCCGTCCGCCGATGGCCGCTCCAGCACGATGATCTCGGTCTCGGCGAGGTCGCCGGGACCCGGCATCAGATACTGGTTGAAGTCGGTGCCGCCATGATCGCGGTTGGGATAATAGGGCTCGGTCGTCTCGTAGAGCGCATGGCTGATGCCCATCCACGAACCGCCGACCAGCTGCTGTTCGACCATTTTCGGGTTCAGCGCGCGGCCGATCTCGAAGACGTTCTTCACCGTCAGTACGGTGACCTCGCCGGTTTCGTCGTCGACCTCGACCTCGGCCACGGTGCAGGCATGCGCGTAGCAGGTCGACGGCTTCATCGCGCCGGTTTCTTTCTCGGGATAAGAGCGCGGGATCAGGAACATGCCGCGGCCCGAGATCGAGCGGCCGCGCTTGAAATGCGCCGACAGCGCGACATCGAAGATCGAGATCGACTTTTGCGGCGCGCCCTTGACCAGTATGTTGCCCTGGCCGTCGGTCTCGAGGTCGGATGCATTCACCTCCAACTCCTCGGCCGCCACTTCCAGCATCACCTGGCGGGCTTCCCTTGCCGCCTGGATGACGGCGTTGCCGGCGCGGTGTGTGCCGCGCGAGGCGAAGGTGCCCATGCAGTGCGGGCCGGTGTCGGTGTCGGCGGTGTCGACGACGACACGGTCGGTCGGCACGCCGATCGTCTCGGCGCAGATCTGCGCCATGATCTGCTTCATGCCCTGGCCGAGATCGACCGATGACAGCGTCACCATGAAATTGCCGGTCGGCGTCGAATGCACCAGCGCCTGCGTCGGGTCGCCGCCGAGGTTCATGCCGGTGGGATAGTTGATCGCGGCAACGCCGCGTCCACGCCTGATCGCCATCTCAAGCTCCCTTCACGTAGGATGACATCGCCATGTATTTCTCCGCCACCGGCCAGTTGGCGGCGCGCGAGGCTTCCTGCATGCATTCGATCAGCGCCGCGCCCTCGGTCGGCTGGCGGTGCGCTTTCATATCGCCGTCGCGATAGGCGTTGATGAAGCGGAATTCGAGCGGGTCCATGCCGATCAGCCGCGCCAGCTTGTCCATCTGCACCTCCAGCGCGAAATCGCCGATGGTGACGCCGAAGCCGCGCATGGCGGAGGAGGGCGTGCGGTTGGTGTAGACGCAGTAGGTGTCGATCCAGACGTTCGGGATAGTGTAGGGGCCGGGATAGTGCCCCGCGCCCTTCTGCGCGCCATAGGGCGAGTGGCGCGAATAGGCGCCGGCATCGGTGTAGCCAGTGACCTTGCGCGCGACGATGCGGCCGTCCTTCATGACGCCGTCCTTGATGACGACCTTTTCGGCCGCGCGTGGCGACGATATCTGCATCTCCTCCTCGCGGCTGTAGATAAAACAGACTGGTCGTCCGGTTAATTTTGCGCCGAGGATGGCGATCGGCTCGACGATGACGTCGACTTTGCCGCCAAAACCGCCGCCGACGGTGCCGCCGACGAAATGCAATTTGCTGCCGGGCATCTGCAGGATGATCGAGGTGTTGTCGAGCGTGAAGAACATCGCCTGCGTGTTGGTGTAGCAGGTGAAGCGGTCATTGCCCTCGGGTGCCACCACGCAGCCGGTGGTCTCGGTCGGCGCATGTTCGATCGGCGAGGACTGGTAGCTCTCCTCCAATATGTGGTCGGCGCCGGCGAAGCCCGCCTCGACATCGCCGAAGCGCACCTTGCGGCACTCGCCGCTGTCGTAGAGATAATAATTCTGGCCGTGATATTCGTTGACCAGCGGTGCGCCGGGCTTCAGCGCCTCTTCCATATCGAAGACGGCCGGCAGCACCTCATAGTCGACCTTGACCTTGGCTGCGGCCTCTTGCGCGGCACGCTCGGTTTCGGCCAGCACCGCCACTACGGCCTCGCCCTTCCAGCGCACCTTGCCGTCGGCCAGTACGGTCTCGTCCTCCGGCCCGACCTGGATCAGGATCAGGATGGTGTAGACATTGTGCGGCACGTCCTTGGCGGTCAGAATTTTCACCACACCCGGATGCTTTTCCGCTTCCGACGTGTCGATCGAGCGGATGCGGGCATGGTGATGCGGGCTGCGCACCATCTTCAGGTGCAGCATGCCGGGGAAATTGCGGTCGGCGAAAAAGGCGGTCTTGCCGGTGACATGGCCGGGTGAATCGGAGCGCGGCCGAGGTTGGCCGATCTCGTGCAGATCATCTTTGCGGACATCGGCGAAGTAGTTCTTGCGCAGTTCCATTCTTTTGGACCCCTCAGGCCGCGTTCTGCGAATTGGCGCGGGCGGCAGTCAGCACCGCCTTGATGATCGGTTCGTAGCCGGTGCAACGGCAGATGTTGCCCGATAGCGCCTCGACCACCTCGTCGCGGCTGGGGTTGGGCGTATGATCGAGCAGCACCTTGGCCGCCATGATCATGCCCGGCGTGCAGAAGCCGCATTGCGTGGCGAAGGTGTCGAGGAAGGCGCGCTGCAGCGGGTGCAGCACGCCGCTTTCCGAAAGCCCTGAAGTCGTGCTGATGGCCGCCCCATTGCAGGTTTCGGCCAGCGTCAGGCAGGAGAGCCTGAGTTCGCCGTCTATGATGACCGAACAGGCGCCGCAGGTGCCTTGATGGCAGCCGCCTTTCGGCGAGGTGTCGCCGATCTTGTCGCGCAGCGCCTGGAGCAGCGTCGTGCCGCTGTCGATGAATTCGGCCTTTTCCGAGCCGTTGAGCGTGAATTGAACCGGAACCTTTGCCATGTTTTCCTCCCAGCGCGCCTGCCCAACCAGCGGACAGACGCGCGCCCCCGAACGAATATTAAGCGAGCAGCAACCGGCCGAGATGAACCGGCAGGACTTCGGCGCGATACCAGGCGCTGGCGATCGGGGCGGTGATGGGCGAGATGCCATCGCCGGCCGCGGCCAAGGCCGGCGCGATGCCGTCAGCGGTCAGCGTTCGGCCGATCAGCGCTTTTTCCGCCGCCCTGGCGCGCATTGGCCGATCCGCCATGCAGCCGAGCGCGATCCGCGCCGAGGTCACGGTGCCATCCGACGACAGTTCCAGAACGGCGGCTATGCTGAGCACAGAGACGCCCTTGGGCTTGACCCTCGACACTTTCAGGAAGCGGAAACTGTCGGCCTTCGGAAGCGTGAAGCTCACGGAAGTGACGACGGCGCGGCTGCCGTCCCGATTGGCCAGAAAAGTCTCGATCGGCGTTTGCCCGTCATCGGTGCCGACCGTCGCATCGAGCGCCAGCAGGGCAACGGCGAAATCGCCATAGGGGGCCGGGGCAAAAAGATTGCCGCCGATGGTCGCCATGTTGCGGATGGCCGGGCCGCCGACGGCGCGAGCGGCCTTGGCGAGCGTGCCGAGCTCCGGATGACTGGCGATCGCCGCCATCGTCACCGAAGCGCCGATGCGGACTTTGCCGCCGGCAACAGCGATGGTGGACAAAGACGGCTCGGTCGACCTGACAAGGCCGGAAACCGAAACATCGCCTTCATTGGCCGCGCGGACGACCAGCGTGCCGCCGCCGAGATAGCGTGTGCCCTGGGCTTTCAGTGCCGCGTTCGCGTCTTTCACCGTTGCAAAGGTCTGCAGTGCCAGCGCCATGGTTTGGCTCCTGTCAGCTCTGGCCGGCGAAATGGCTTTTCAGGGCGTTGAAGCCGCCCTGAAAGACATTCGCGCCCATGCCCTCGGCCAGCTTGTCTGCCTCCTCGGGCGCGGCGTCGAAGCTGGCGGTCCATTCGGCGTAGGTGCGGTCGCCATCGGTCACACGCCGCAGCTGCAGGGTCGCCTTGTGATTGGTCAGCGGTTGCGGCGTCTCGAGGATGGAGTAGCTGACCAGGAAATTCTGATCGGAGAAGTCGAGCAACTTTTCGCGCAGGCGGGCGCCGCTGGCGAGCTGGAAATTGCGCACGCAGCCGATCATGGTGGCATCCTTGCCGTCTTCAAT
>NZ_RZPQ01000423.1:0-5112 GCF_003999135.1 Mesorhizobium sp. M7A.F.Ca.CA.004.06.1.1
CGCGATACCTATGTGGCGAGCTTCGTCGGCTCGCCGCCAATGAACCTCATCGACGGCAAGCTTGTGAACGGCCGCGCGGTGATGGCGCCGTTGAACTTCGAACTGCCTTTTTCGGGGGGAGCCAAAGCGGGCGGGGCGACCGACGGTCGCCCGCTCGTCTTCGGCATTCGTCCCGAGGACGTCTATCTCGAGAGCGGCGCGCCGGTCGAGGCGCATGTCCACGACGTCGAGAACCACGGCGTCGAAAAGATCCTGACGCTGCGCGTCGGCGACGCGACACTGCGTGCCACCGTGCCGGCCAGGACCGACGTCGCCATCGAGCAGGCGGTGCGCTTTGCCTGGAACCCCGACAAGGTGGTGCTGTTCGACAAGGGCAGCGGCGTCAGCTTGCGGCACGCCTCATAAAGCGCGTCGCGCTGAAACGGATTCATGCGACGCGCTTTAGGTCTTTGTTTTTGTGCATGTCGTTCTCCCAAAACCGAGGTCACTTTTGGGCGACATGCGTGAGGCCGCATCCCAGCCTATTTCTGGAAGTAGGTTTCGTAGGGCGTGTCGTTGATCAGCAGGATCACGCATTCCGTGTCGGAGACGCAGGCGTCGTCATGCATCTCATTGGCTTTCTGGGTCCAGTAGGATCCAGGAGGCAGTTCGACCTTGGTCGCCTCGCCGCCATCCATCTGCCAGTGCGCCCACAGCCCCTTTATGACCACCGCGCGATAATCCGCGGTGTGCGCATGGACCGGTGCACGCCAGTTGCCGGGAACCTTCAGCAACGTGCCTGCCGGGCCCTTGGCCCGCTCGCCCCACAATGGGCCAAGACGATGCGGCTGGTCGGGTACTTCCGCCACATAGGGGATCTTGTCGGCCGGCAGGTAGCTGTCCTCGAGGGCAAAGGCGCGCCCGGGAACCGCAAGCATGACGGCGAGTGCGATGACCTTCAGATGATCTGGCATGGTTCTCCTCTTCGGACCGACTGGACGCCGGCCTCTGGCTGCCTGGTTATGGCAAGCTATTGCATGCGGGTGGCCCGGCAATGGCATTGCGTCCGGAAGGCTTGGCAATTCATCCAGACCCGGCAATTCATCCAGACCCTGCGATCCATGGCCGCGGATCCGGGATCGCCTCAGCGGTTTTCGGAGCTGCCGTCGACGGTGCGCAGGTGGCTGGGCGCGATGCCTATGATGCGCTTGAACGCCCGGCTGAACGACGCTTCGGAATCGTAACCCAGTCTGGCGGCGACCACCGAAACCCGCATCCGATCATCGATCAGCCATTGCCGCGCCTGGTGCATGCGTATCCGGGCGACATATCTCGCCGGTGTTTCGCCAACGACGGCCGTGAAGCGTTCGGCGAAGGCCGATCGCGAGGCGCCCATTTCGCGCGCCAGCGCTTCGACAGTCCAGTTCCTGTCGGGCTGCAGATGAATGGCGGCAACTACGCGGCCGATGTCGCGATCCCTGATCGCCGCGATCCAGCCTCTGGTGTCGCCGCCGCTGTTTTCCACCCATGAACGGATGATGCTTGCAGCCAGTACGTCGGCCAGCCGCGCCAGCATGCCGCCGGAACCGGCGCGGTTCATGGTGATCTCGCCGGCCATGGCTTGCAGCAGATGCGGAATACCTGGCTCGCCAGCCATCAATTCCTTGGCGCGCATCATGTCCGGCATCATGCCCAGCAAGGGGTGCGATCCGTCCAGGTTGAAGTGCATGCTGCCGCAAAACAGCAAGATTTTCGGGCCGTGGCCGCCATTGGAGACATTGAAGACATTGTCCTGCAAAGGCTCGACAGTGTAGCTTTCGATCGGCACGGCAGGAATGCCAGGCGCGCTGGCAACGACATGCTCGGCGCCGCGCGGCAAGAGCAACGCATCGCCGGGTGTCAGCTCAATCCATTCTCCGGCTGGCGAGAACAGCCAGCATCCGCGGCGGCCAATGAAGTGAAATCTTGCTGCCTTCTGGGCAGGAAACAACACGGCCCATGGCTCTGAAAGTTCGCAGCGGCCATAGTCGACGCCATCAAGCCGCAATCCGCGCAAGATGTCGGTGAGCGGACCCTCCGAGGCCGGCAAGGCAGTCTTGGGCGAGGTGAAAACCATGCGGATTTTTCTAGAGCAGTTCATCGTTTAACGGAAACGTTGAACCGCTCTATCTCTTTGTTTTGACGCAATTCCGGACGGAAAAACCGCTTCACACTTTTCCTGGAATTGCTTTAGCCTGGAATCACCAGTCCGTCACGGCCTCCATGCGTCGGCTCAGGGCAACGAACTCGGGTCAACGGGTTCCTTCGGAGCTTTCGCCAGGCGTAGGGACGGAGCATCAAACGAAAAACCCGCCTGTGCGGCGGGTCACTGGCGCAAATCAGCACCATAGACAGAAATGTAGCATAGCTGAGGTCACCGAGTCAAGAAAAAATTCCTATCGCGAAAAGCTGCCGGGACCACCGAACTGGCTGCTGCCTTTGGCAAGCTGAGTTCGAAACCCTGTGCGTCAGCTGGCCTGGCGGATATCGGCCTGTTCCTCGGCCCGGAGATGGCTGCGCGCCGAGCCGATGACGCGCTTGAAGGCGCGGCCGAAGGCGGCATCGGATTCATAGCCGAGACGCCAAGAACCATCACGGTTTTCGGGCCGGCGCCGTTGTGATGGCAGCGACGAAGCGGTTCAGGCTGTCCTCGACATAGGCGGCCACTTCGATCGCCGGGTCAAAGCTCCACCACAGCAACGAGCCTTGCCAATGCGAGGCCATCAGCAGGCCGATGTCGCGTGGCGGGTTGGGCGTCTTGGCAAAACAGGCTGCAAGTGTGTCGCACAGGAACGCCTTCCAGGCCGCACCCCGCGCCCTGAGCACGGGATCGCGCAGATCCTCGCGCAGGACAAGCAGGCCTTCGGCATAGGATTCGATGCCGCCATAGGATTGCGACAGCGCCACCAGCAACGCGACCGCACCGGTGGGGGTTCTGGGAACGGTGGCTGCCAGCTTTCTGGTGTTCTCGTCGAGACCGTCCCAGGCGTGCAGCAAAGTGCGCTGTTTCAGCTGCACCTTGTTCTTGAAGCGCTGCACCAGCGTTGCACCGGAGAGACCGCAGGCCTTTGCCAGACGCTCGAAGGTGAGTGCTTCGGGACCATGCTCGTGGATTAGCCGGTGCGCGGTCTCCAGCACCTGCTCGTCGGACTGGGTTTTTGGCCGTGTCATCTTGACATCCCGATATAACCGAATGATCATTTATATATATGGCGCGAACAGCACAAGCCAGCCTTGTCTGATCGATGAGTCCGTTTTTGGGAGAGTTCAATGACGCTGCAAGGGAAAGTTGCTCTGGTCGCCGGCGGGACGCGCGGCGCCGGACGGGGCATAGCGATCGAACTCGGCGCAGCCGGCGCCACCGTCTATGTCACCGGGCGCAGCACGCGCGCCCAGCAATCCGAATATGCCCGGCCCGAAACCATCGAGGAAACAGCGGAACTGGTCTCGGCGAACGGAGGCAAGGGCATCGCCGTTCAGATCGATCATCTGGTGGCCGACGATGTGCGCAAACTGGTCGAGCGCATCCGCACCGAACAAGGCCGGCTCGACATACTGGTGAATGACATCTGGGGTGGCGAGAAACTGTTCGAGTGGGACAAACCGGTCTGGGACCACAATCTGGACAATGGCCTGCGCATGCTGCGGCTCGGCATCGACACGCATCTGATCACCGCGCACCATGCGCTGCCGCTGTTGATCGAACGTCCGGGCGGGCTGCTCGTCGAGGTCACAGACGGCACGGCCGAATACAATGCCGATCACTACCGGCTGTCGCCATTCTACGATCTCGCCAAGGTCGCGCTGACGCGCATGGCATGGGCGCATGCCCAGGATCTCGCAAAACACGACGCAACGTCCGTGTCGCTGACGCCCGGCTGGCTGCGTTCGGAGATGATGCTGGAAGCCTTTGGCGTGAGCGAGGGCAATTGGCGCGACGCCACCACTGAGGTGCCGCATTTCGTCATTTCCGAGACGCCACGTTTCGTCGGCCGCGCCGTTGCGGCTTTGGCGGCGGATCCGGACCGCTCGCGCTGGAACGGACAGTCGCTGTCCAGCGGCGGGCTGGCGCAGGTCTACGGCTTTACCGACCTCGACGGCTCACGGCCCGACGCCTGGCGTTATGTTCCCGAGGTTCAGGACGCCGGCAAGCCCGCCGATGCGACGGGCTATCGATAGGTAATTGGTTCCTGCGCAATTCCGGACGGAAAACCGCTGCGCACTTTTCCTGGAATTGCGTCAGGCGGACCGCCCGTCGAAATCGAAGACCGACAGGGTCGAGGGATCGAGATCGGCCACGCAGTTGATATTGATGTAGGCGCTGCGTTCACGCCCTTCGCGGACATCCTCTGCAAAGGGATGGATGCCGCAGGCCCGGCAGAACCGGTGCGCGATGGCATGGTTGCCGAATGTGTAGGTGCCCAAATCGTCGCCCCAGGCCAGGACCCGCAAGGTCTCATGCGGAATGGCACACAGCAGGGCGCCCTTGCGCGTGCAGATCGAACAATTGCACCTGATGGCACCGGTCAGTTCGGCCTTGAATTCGAAGGCCACCTTGCCGCAGTGGCAGCTGCCTTTGTAGAGCATCGGGCTTTTCCTCGTATTCGACAGGGTGCAAAACTGCCTGCGCCGGGTTAAGTCTGGGCAAGCCATGCACTGGCCGCACCCCCTTAAGACGTTCGAGGCGTCCGGAGTCCGACACCGAAAATGCAATCCGTTCGTGATCATCTGGAAATCATTCTTGCGCGCCTCGCCGCCCGTGCCGGCGAAGAGCACGTGTTCACGAAGCTCTATGCCGAAGCCGCACGGGCCGCGGCTGATGCCAGCGATGCCCGCAAGCGGGCAAGTGTGACGCTAGGGCCGCTCGACGGCACCGTCGTCTCGATCAAGGACCTGTTCGATGTCGCCGGCGAGCCGACCACGGCCGGTTCGCTGATGCGCAAGACCGCGGCGCCCGCCCAAAGCGACGCGGCCATCGTCAGCCGGCTGCGGCAGGCCGGCGCGGTCATCATAGGCAAGACCAACATGACCGAATTCGCCTTCACCGCGATCGGCGACAACAGGCATTTCGGCACGCCTGGCAATGCCGTGGAC